>NZ_JBSGBQ010000018.1:0-219257 GCF_053601335.1 Amycolatopsis sp. NPDC004747
CGCCACTACGCAACCAAGAAAGCACACCATCACACCACGACATACACCGAACTGGCACGCATAAAGCTCCTCGACCCCGCCCACTAACTTAGCGGCATTGCCCGTCCGGCGAGGACATTCTTTTCTTCCAAGCCGCGGCAGCAGTGTCCCCCGCTCAGCCGCGGCAGAGCGGGAAGGTCGCCAACCGGACACTCGGCTAGCGGACCTTCACCGGCGGTTCCAGCCGGAACAGCGGTGTCCCGTCCGCCTTCCGCAGCCCCAGCTGCAGGATCACCGGCGCCGACGGGCGGTTGACCGGGATCAGGCACGGGGACGTCCCGTGGGCCGGCACGGTCAGGTGGGACCAGCCGATCCCCTGCAGGGTGCGGCGGGCCGGGTCGACCACCATCGCCGCGCTGAAGTAGCGGCCGCTGGGGACCGCGATGCGGGCCGTGTGGCCGAGGATCGCCGAGAACGCCGTGCCGGTGCGGCCGCCGTCTTCCTGCATCGTCAGGATCACCGGTGTCCGGCCCTTCGCGGCGCCGTGGTGCCGCACGGTGATCTCGACGGTGCCCGCGGCGGTCTTCGCCGGGCCCGGCCAGGCGGGCGAGGCGGGCGAGCCGTCGAGCGCGCGGTCGACGAGCCGGTCCAGGAGGTTCGAAGCGGCGCCCTGCGCGAGCCAGGCCAAGGCGCCCGCGTGCGTGTTCATGCGGCCTCCGGCGATATTCGGATGACGGCGGCGGTGCACTCGGCGCAGAATCCGGGAATGCCCGGTTGACGCACGCGTGCCCCTCCTCGTGGAAGACGCCCGGAAGCCGTCGTTCGCTACGAGGAAGGACCCATTTTGACTGCCATTCACGGCGATCGGGTGCACTTGCGCCCGATCGGTCCAGCCGACCGCGCCCGGATGCGCGAAATACTGGCCACTCCGGAGGTCGCCCGCTGGTGGGGCGACCCGGATCGCGAAACCGAAGGCCTGTACGAGGTCGAAGAGGGCTACACGGTCTACGTGATCGAGTTCGACGGCGAAGTCGTCGGCCTCATCCAGAGCTGCGAGGAGCTCGACCCGCAGTACCGCCACGCGGGCATCGACATTTCGGTGCACCCTGGCTTCCACGGCCGCGGAATCGGCACGGACGCGATCCGCGCACTGGCCCGCCACCTGTTCGCGGAGGGCCACCACCGGCTGACGATCGACCCGGCGGCGTCCAACGAGACGGCGATCCGGGTGTACACGAAGGTGGGGTTCCGGCCGGTCGGCGTGCTGCGGAACTACGAGCGAGCCCCGGACGGCACCTGGCACGACGGGTTGCTGATGGACCTGCTGGAAGGGGAGCTGACCTGAGTCAGTCCTTGTCGATGACCTGCTGGAGCAGCCGGCTCATCTGCTCCATGCTGACGTTGATCTTGGTCAAGCCGCTGTCGACCTTGGCTTCGAGAGTGCCGAGCCGATCATCGACACTGCCGAGCTTGTTTTCGAGTCGGTCGAGCCGCTGCCCGTGCTCGATCTGCGTCTCGCGCACCGCGTTGAGCACCTTGGTGTGGCCGTTCAGGGTCTGCTTGAACTCGGAGACGTCGCGGTCTGCCGTGCCGGCGAGAATGCGGGCTGCCGCGGCGTCGTGCCGGGACTGCTGCACCTGCTCCTCCAACGCGGTCACCCGGGCTTCGAGGTCTTCGAGGCTTGCCATGTCGCCGACTTTACCGGCGCCGGGTTTGCTCTCCTCATGGGGGTTACTCTGTGTCACCTAATTTCACCCACTGTCACACTTGCGCGACGGCCCGGGTCAGGCTAGCCCCGAGGGCGTCCGCCACGCGCTGCACCGCCGGGGCGATGTGCGCCACCGCCTCGGCGGTCAGCCGTCCGGACGGCCCCGACACCGAAACCGCCGCCGGGACCGGCGCCCCCGGCACCGCCACCGCGACGCACCGCACCCCCAGCTCCTGCTCCGCCTCGTCCAGCGCGTACCCCTGCGAAGCGATCCGCGACAGCTCCACCGCCAGCGCGTCCGGGTCCGTGAACGTGTGCTCCGTGTACGCGGGCATCCCGGTGCGCGAAAGCAGCGAACGCACCTCCGAAGCCGGCAGGTGCGCCAGCATGGCCTTGCCCACCCCGGTCCCGTGCGGCAGCAACCGCCGTCCGACCTCGGTGAACATGCGCATCGAGTGCTTCGAAGGCACCTGGGCCACGTACACGACCTCGTCGCGCTCCAGGACCGCCAGGTTCGCCGTCTCGCCGACCTCCTCGACCAGCTCCGCCAGCAGCGGCCGCGCCCAGGCGCCGAACTGCATGCTCGCGTTCTCGCCCAACCTGATCAGGCGGGCGCCCAGCGCGTAGCGGCGGTTGGTGTTCTGGCGGACGTACCCCAGGTCGACCAGCGTGCGGATCAGCCGGTGGATCGTCGGCATCGGCAGCCCGGACAGCGTCGCCAGCTCCGACAGGCTCGCCTCGCCACCCGTGTCCGCGAGGTGTTCCAGCAGCTCGAAGGCACGCTGCAGGGACTGGACGCCGCCGTCGCGACCGTTCTTCTCCGCCGGCACGGTGGCCCTCCTTACGTCGGCGTTGAGCTTCCGCTATGCAGAAACTATAGTCCGGCTGGTAGAAAACCGTAGGGCCGTTATCCAAAGATCCGAACCCTCGAGGTGTTTCCCCATGTCTTCTGAAGTCCAGGTGCTGGGCGACCCGGTCGAGCGCGGCGACGAGATCCTCACGCCGGAGGCGCTCGCCTTCCTCGCCGGCCTCCACGACGCCTTCGCCGGCCGCCGCGACGAGCTGCTCCAGGCGCGGAGCAAGCGCCGCGAGGAGGCCCGGACCACCGGCCGGCTCGACTTCCTGCCGGAGACCAAGGAGATCCGCGACGGCGACTGGCAGGTCGCCGGGGCCCCGGAGGCGCTCCGCGACCGCCGCGTCGAGATCACCGGGCCGACCGACCGGAAGATGACCATCAACGCGCTCAACTCCGGCGCCAAGGTGTGGCTGGCCGACCTCGAGGACGCCAACACCCCGCACTGGCACAACGTGGTCTCCGGCCAGGTCAACCTCTACGACGCCATCCGCGAGACGATCACCCTGGAAAGCGGCGGCAAGAGCTACGCCCTCAAGGACGACGTCCAGCACGCCACGATCGTGGTCCGCCCGCGCGGCTGGCACCTGCCCGAAGCCCACCTCACCTTCGGCGGCCGCGAGGGCGTCGGCGCGCTCGTCGACTTCGGCCTGCACTTCTTCCACAACGCCGCCGAACTGCTCAAGCGCGGCAAGGGCCCGTACTACTACCTGCCGAAGATGGAGAGCCACCTCGAAGCGCGGCTCTGGAACGACGTCTTCACCCACGCCGAGAAGGCGCTCGGCATCGAGCACGGCACCGTCCGCGCCACCGTGCTGATCGAGACCATCCCGGCCGCGTTCGAGATGGAAGAGATCCTCTACGAGCTGCGCGAGCACGCCTCGGGCCTCAACGCCGGCCGCTGGGACTACCTGTTCAGCGTCATCAAGTACTTCCGCGACGCGGGCGAGAAGTTCGTGCTGCCGGACCGCAACTCGGTCACCATGACCGCGCCGTTCATGCGCGCCTACACCGAGCTGCTGGTGCGCACCTGCCACAAGCGCGGCGCCTTCGCGATCGGCGGCATGGCCGCGTTCATCCCGAGCAAGGACCCGGAGACCAACAAGGGCGCCTTCGAGAAGGTGCACGCGGACAAGTCCCGCGAGGCCGGCGACGGCTTCGACGGCTCCTGGGTCGCCCACCCGGGCATGGTCGAGCTCTGCAAGGAGGAGTTCGACAAGGTGCTCGGCGACAAGCCGAACCAGCTGGACCGCACCCGGGACGAGGTCAGCGTCACCGCCGACCAGCTGCTGGACGTCGCCTCGACGCCAGGTGGCGCGACGGCGGCCGGCCTGCGGGCCGCGGTCGACGTCGGTGTCCGGTACATCGCCTCCTGGCTGGGCGGCAACGGCGCGGCGGCCATCCACAACCTGATGGAGGACGCCGCCACCGCCGAGATCTCGCGCTCGCAGATCTGGCAGTGGGTCAAGAACGGGACCACTTTGGACAGTGGGGACACCGTGACGGCCGAGCTGGTGCGCGGCGTGCTGGCCGACGTCCGCGGCGAGCTGGCCGGCGAGCTCAAGCCGGAGCTGCTGGAGCCCGCGGTGGAGCTGTTCGAGCAGGTCGCGCTGGCGGACGAGTTCCCGGACTTCCTGACGCTGCCCGCGTACGAGAAGATCAAGTAGTGCGCCTGCCCGAAGACGTCTACGACGCCGCCGACGCGCGCCTGGCCGAGGCCGACGCGCGCGTCGCGGCGTCGTACCCGGGGGAGCGGCCGGGACGGCAGCCCGTGCACACGGTCTACGTCCCGGCTTCGCAGTACAAGACGCGCCTGGTGGCCGACTGGGGCAAGCAGGCGATGCGCGTGTTCATCGAGCACGGCGACCTGCTCGGCGTCGACGCCGACGTGTACGAACGCGTCCGCGCGAAGCTGCTGACCGAGCCGATCGAGGACCTCCGGATCGACTTCGAGGACGGCTTCGGCCGCGTGCCGGACGACGTCGAGGACGCCGCGGCGCGCGCGGCCGGCCAGACCCTCGCGACGACCGGCGGGACACCGTTCTGCGGCATCCGCTTCAAGAGCTTCGAGGCGGCGACCCGACGGCGCGGCATCCGGACCCTCGACCTGTTCCTGGGAGCGCTGCTGGACAACGGCCCGCTCCCGGCGGGGTTCGTCGTCACGCTGCCGAAGGTGACGGCGGTCGAGCAGGTCGCGGTGGCCGCGGACGTCCTGGCCGGCCTGGAAACCGCGTACGAACTCGGTCCGGGGACCTTGCGGTTCGAGGTCCAGATCGAGACCGCTCAGTCCATTGTGGACCTGGACGGGACGCTGTCGGTGGCGCGGATCGTGCAGGCCGCTTCGGGCCGCTGTTCGGGGCTGCACTACGGGACCTACGACTACAGCGCGGGCCTGGGCATCGCGGCCGCGTACCAGAGCATGGAGCACCCGGCGGCGGACCTGGCGAAGGGCCTGATGCAGGTCGCGGCGGCGGGCACCGGCGTCCGTCTTTCGGACGGCTCGACGAACAAGCTCCCGATCGGCGACGCGCTCCCCGTGGCGTGGGCCGAACACCGGCGCCTGGTGCGCAGATCCCTGGAACGAGGCTTCTACCAGGGCTGGGACCTTCATCCGCATCAGCTGCCGACCCGCTTCGCGGCGACGTACGCCTTCTACCGTTCGGGATTCCCGGCGGCGGCGGAGCGGCTGCGCGCGTACGCGGACAAGCGGGCCGGAGGAGTGCTGGACGAACCGGCGACGGCCCAGGCGTTGGCCGTGTACCTGCTGCGTGGCCTGGATTGCGGTGCCCTGGACGAGGGCGAGCTGCCGTTCGGGCGGCCGGAGCTGGAGAAGTACGCGCTGCGGCTTGCCTGAGCAGCGGCAGAGTGGGCGATCGAGGGGGAAACGCCCACCCGGCCGCTGCTCACGGCCGGTTCTAGGAAGGCAACCGGCCAGGGTGTTCCGGTCGGTGCGCGATCACGCCGACCACGGTCAGCAAGGCGAGCTGACCGGCGATCGTCCCGGCTGTCGCCCACGTCGGAAGAGCCGCCGAAGCCGCCTTAAACGTCAGCGTCGGCCCGAGGACCGCGCCGAGCACGACCAGCACGTCCAAGACCGTGGTGAGCAGCCGGCGGGTCTGGCTCGATGGCACTGCCATTTCCGCCTTCACCTCCGACGTCTCGATCCGGACGTGCGCGAACCGGGTCGGGGTGTCGTCCCGGTCCGGCTCCACTTCGTGAGGTGCGAACGGATCCGCACGCTCGATTTCGGCACCCATGCTCGTGCCCGTTCCTTTCCGGGCCCGACCAGGCGTCCGCGGCGGCACGCCGGACCGGGGACCACTTTTCGAGGCCGCGGCTCGCGCCGCGGCCGGTTGCCGGCCGGCTGTTCGGCTGCCCCACCCCCACGGAGGGGCGGCCACCGGCCGGTTCCTGCCGCGAGGAAGCGTGGTCCTGCTTCCCGGATCACCCGGCCCGTCTGCATGAAAACGGGTCCGCGCCAGGGGTTGCTCGCCGTTCGACTGTAAGACCTCGGTCCTCTTGATCGCAACACTTTTTCGCTGCGAAAAATGTGGGTTTCCGGTGTCTAATCTGCCATGATGGTGGGGCAAGCAGAGGAGGCAGCATGCCCGCAGGCGAGGAGAACCGGTCCACCGTGGTCGACCGCGTCAACGTCGCGTTGATCGCCGAAGCGGTCGATGCGCTGGTGAAGCTGCAGGAGCGCACCGGCCTCAAGAAGGTCGACCTCGTGAACCGGGCGCTGCTGGTCTACGAGTTCGTCGACGCCGAACTCAAGGCCGGCAAGCAGATCCTGGTGCGCGACCAGGAGGGGCAGGACCAGCTGGTGAAGATCTTCCTGTAGCTACTCGCCGAGGCGGGCGCGGTCGGCGGCCGCGCGTCCGGCGCCCCAGCCTTCGTGGCTGCGGACGGTCACGGACTTGTTCACCACTTCGGGGAACAGCTCGGTGAACGCCGCCGCCACCTGCTTCTCGCGCGAAGCCAGCACCGGCAGCAAGTCCGGTGCCTCGGCGATCGTCGCTTCCGCCGCCTGCTCCAGACGCTCGCCGATCCGGGTGGCGTAGGAGACGAGGAAGGACTTCCGGAAGTCCCGGGAGCGGCCCGCCGGGTCGGCGATCATCGCCCGGGTCGCCTGGACCAGCAGCGAGGTCGTGAGCAGCTCGACGGAATCCAGTTCGTCGCCGACGACGGTCACGAAGTCCCAGCGCGCGTCGAAGATCGCCTGGGCGCGGTTGGCCTTCGCGACCACGTGCACCAGCAGCGACTTGGCGTCGGTGTAGGGCGTGTCGAGCCAGATCCGGCGGGCGGCGGGCTGGTCCGGCGCACCGGCGCCCGCCTCCACCAGCGCTCGGTCGAGGGCGTGGCGGGTCATCAGCTCCTGCGCCTTCGCCGACAGCGCCTCGGCCTCCTCCGGGAACGTGCTCGACTCGGCCTTGGCCAGCAGCGCGCGGACCCGGCCCAGCTTCTTGTCGTCGACGGGATGGCGTGCCGGGCGCGGCAGCGGGGTGCCCGGCGCGGGCAGCACGACGGTCACCGGGGGGAGCGTCTTCAGCAGGCCCAAGGCGGAGATGACCGCCGCCACGGCTTCGGCCGGCGTGAGGATGTGCTTCGCCGCCCACTGCGGCAGGTGCGGCTCGGCCTCGGACCACCAGCGGACGGCGCCCGTCGCGTCGAGCTGGGCCTGCCAGTCCGGGTGCACGGCGGTGAACTGCCCGGCGTGGGCAACCAAGGCGTCGAGCAGGTAGGAGCCGGCGAACTCGTCCAGGCGCCGCCGCGCGGCCTGGTGGAGGTCTTCGGGCAGCCAGCCACCCCGGCACGCCCGGCCGGCCAGCTGCCGGGCGAGCAGATCGGCGGCTGAGGCGAGGGCGGGCGGCAGCGTGACGCCCGGCGCCAGCCAGTCCGCGTCGCCCGGCGCGGCGGCGAGCAGTGCCTCGCCGAACCCTTCGGCCGTCGTCGGCGGCGGGCCGACGCGAACCCGCTTCCGCTTGCCCACCCGGTCAGTCTGCCGCAGTGATCCACGCGGGCGTCGGGTACGTCACTGCGAGCGTTAACACCGCTGGAACATCCGATGCTTAGGGTCCGGCCATGGCGGAGAACAAGAAGCGCTGGTGGACGTCCGTGTTCGTGCAGCTGCTCGTGGCGGTGGTCGCGGGCGTGCTGGTCGGGCACTTCTGGCCGGGGCTCGGGGCCCAGCTCAAACCGGTCGGCGACGGCTTCATCCGGCTGATCAAGATGATCATCGCGCCGCTGATCTTCTGTGTCGTGGTGACCGGGATCGCGGCCGTCGGGGACATCAAAGCGGTCGGACGAATCGGACTCAAGGCCATCGTCTACTTCGAGGTCGTCACGACCTTCGCGCTGCTGTTCGGCCTGGTCGTGGCGAACGTCTTCCGGCCCGGCGCCGGGCTGGACATCAACCCGGCGACGCTCGACCCGAAAGCCGTCACCGCGCAGACCAAGGGCGGGCAGCTGCCGTCGGTCGGGGACTTCCTGCTGCACACCATCCCCGACAGCGTGGTCAACGCGTTCGCGCAGAACCAGCTGCTGCAGGTGCTGGTGTTCGCGGTGTTCTTCGGGGTCGCGCTGGCCGCGGTCGGGCGGGAGCGGGCGCCGCTGGTGCTCGGCTTCGTCGACCAGGTGCAACAGGTCATCTTCAAGGTGATGGGCTGGATCATGCGGGTCGCGCCGCTGGGCGCGTTCGGCGCGATGGCGTTCATCATCGGCCAGTACGGTCTGTCCACATTGGGCACCTACGCCAAGCTGATCGCCGCCTGCTACGGCGCGGCCGTGCTCTTCAGCCTCGTCCTCGCCGCGATTTCCCGGTTCTACGCGGGAGTCTCGGTCTGGAAGTTCCTCCGCTACGCCCGCGAGGAGTTCCTGCTCGCGCTGGGCACGGCCTCCACGGAGTCGGTGCTGCCGCGGATCATGGTCAAGCTCACCGAGGCGGGCTGCTCGCGCGCGGCGACCGGGCTGGTGGTGCCGACCGGGTATTCGTTCAACCTCGACGGCGCGACCATCTACCTGTCGATCTGCACGGTCTTCCTGGCCCAGGCGTTCGGGGTCGAGATGACGCTCGGCCAGCAGCTGCTGGCGGTGCTGATCCTGATGCTGACGTCGAAGGGCATGGCGGGCGTGCCGGGCTCGAGCTTCCTGGCCCTCTCGGCCACGGCCGCGGCGATCGGCGCGTTCCCGGTGGCGGGCGTGGCCCTGCTGCTAGGCGCGGACCGCCTGATGGACTCGATGCGGGTGTTCGTCAACCTGCTCGGCAACTGCGTGGCGACGTTCGTGGTGGCGAAGTCCGAAGGCCAGCTGGACCGCGACAAGCTCCGCGAGACGCTGGAAGGCGCGACGCCGGTCGCCGCCTAACGCAGCCGGGGGAGCGCGTCCCGGGCGAAGTGGTTCAACGTCCGCAGGTCTTCGGCGAACCGCTCCCGGTGGTCCTCGGGCAGCGGCCGGAAGAAGAACTGCTCGATGTTCTCCACGTGCAGGCGGCTGGCCCGCACGGTCGTCTCCTCGCCGAACGAGGTCAGCCGGACGAGCTGGACCCGCCGGTCGCTCGGGGAAGCCGTGCGGGTCACCAGCCCGATCGCCACCATCCGGTCGACCAGCCGGGTCGCCCCGCCGGTGGTGAGCACCTGCTCCTGGGCGATCGAGCGCATGGTCAGCCCGTCTTCCCCGGTGCGGCCCACGATCAGCAGGACCTCGTACATCAGCTGCGTGATCCCGCATTCGCGTTCCAGCGCCCGCCCGAGCAGGTACCCGAGCCGGTGCGCCGCGCCCTGCAGCTGCCCGAAGGCCAGCACGCGGGCGTCGTCCGCCGCCTGCCGGGCCGAACCGATTTCGGGGTGCACGCCCTCATCCTCCCCTTTGCGCACTGTCACGCAATGCGAGACGGCACCCGTTGGGGTGCGAGGCGTTCACCCTGCGCCGAGCGGGCGAGCGGGCGCTAATCGCCGGCGCGCAGCGCCAGGTAGACGTCGAGCTGGTCGGTGAACTCCGTCAGGTCGGCCCCGAGCAGTTCACCGGCTCGCCCGATCCGGTAGCGCAGGGTGTTGACGTGGACGTGCAGGGCCTTCGCCGCCCGGGTCGGCGAGCCCGAGCACTCGAGGAACACGCGGACCGTGTGCACCAGGTCCGTGTGCTGCTCGGCGTCGTAGGCCAGCAGCGGCCCGAGCACCCGGCGGCGCAGGGCCGACCGCAGCCCGTCCGGTGCGCCGGCCAGCAGCAGTTCGTGCGCGCCGACCTCGTTGGCCCGGACCACCGCCACCCGGCCGGGCCGGCGCGCCGCCACCTCCACCGCGTACCGCGCGCTCTCCACGGCCTCTTCGCGCGGGCCCGGCTCGCTGACCCCGCACAGGATCCGCTCGGCCCGCAGCAGTGGCTCCACAGTGGACAGACCGGCCACGGACGGCCGGGCCGCGGCCGCGTAGGACGTTTCCCCGGCGGAGTGCAGCAGCAGCGCGTCCGGCAGCAGCTCGCCCAGTACGTCCCGGCCCTCGTCGCTGCCCTCGGTCCGCAACGCGACGACGCAGGCGTCCTCGGGCACCGGCACGGCGGGCCGGGCGGCCCGCGCCCGGGTGACCCCGACCAGCCCCGCCACCTCTTCGGCCAGCTCGGCCTGCGCGGTGCTCAACGACCCGCCCACGGCGATCAGCCACGGCACCGCGTGCCGCCCCTCGACCGGGACCACCGTCAGCGGCCCCGGCTCCCGCGCCGCGTACCGGTGGACGACGTCGTCGGCAGGCATCGGCAGCGGGGCCGTCCCGGCGACGATCCGGCCCAGGCCCGACAACACCCAGCAGGGCAGCCCGAGTTCCGCCGCGGCGCGCTCCACCAGCGTCTCGACCGGGGCCTCCGCGGCCGCCTGCAAGCGTTTGCGGGCGCTGTCGGACGCGGCCGCCAGCGCCAGCACGACCTGCTCGGTGATCACCGAGAACGACAGGTCGGGGGGCACCTCCAGCAGCGGGATCCGGTGCCGGACGCAGGCCTCGACGACGTCGTCCGGGATACCGCCCGAGTCGGCGCCGGACGCGGCCAGCGCCGCCGCGCCCGCGCGGGCCAGCGCGGCCACGAACGGCTCGGCGTCGCCCGGCTCGTGCCACCAGAGCAGGCCGGAAAGCACCAGCTCACCGGCCGACAGGTACCGTCCGGGGTCGGACAGCTCCGTGACGTAGATGCGCGTCACCGGCCGGTCGAGCAGGTCGTCGCCGGCCCGCGGGCGCAGCCGCAGCCCGGGCAGGCCCAGCAGAGTTTTCACGGTCGTCATGAGGCTTGTAGGAAAGCACAAACGGGCCCGCCTCCGCTGCTGTGCGTTTCATGCGTGGTGCCGTTGCCGCCCGGCCGTGATCCGTCGTCTACTGGTCTATCGCCCTCACGAAGGAGCAACAACGGTGGAGTTCCTGCGTCCGACGACGCTGGCCGAAGCACTGGCGTTCAAGGCCGAGCGCCCTGGCGCCGTACCGATCGCCGGCGGTACGGACGTCATGGTCGAGCTGAACTTCGACCACCGGCGTCCCGAGGCCCTGCTGGACCTCACCCGGGTCGGTGAGCTGGCGGAGTGGTCCACTGTGGCCCACTCGGACGGCACGGTCCGGCTCGGCGCCGGCGTCCCGTACTCCCGGGTCATCACCGAACTGGGTGATTCCGTCCCCGCGCTGGCCATGGCGTCGCGCACGGTCGGGTCGCCGCAGATCCGCAACCGCGGCACGGTCGGCGGCAACCTCGGCGCCGCCTCGCCCGCCGGCGACACCCACCCGGTGCTGCTCGCCCTGGACGCGCGGGTCGAGGTGGCCTCCGTGCGGGGGACCCGCCTCCTCCGCGCGGAGGAGTTCTACGTCGGCGTGAAACGCCACGCCCTCGAGCCGGACGAGCTGATCACCGCCGTCCACCTGCCCGCGCACGCCGGGCCGCAGCAGTTCGCCAAGGTCGGCACCCGCAACGCCATGGTCATCGCGGTCTGCTCCTTCGCGTTGTCGCTGCGGAACGGCCAGGTCGGCGCCGCGATCGGGTCCGCCGCCCCGACCCCGCGCCGCGCCCGGGAGGCCGAGGACTTCCTGGCCGCCGAGCTGCCCTGGACCTCACCCGAGCCGCTGCCGGATTCGCTGAAACGCCGCTTCGGCGAGCTGGTCGCCGCGGCGGCGTCGCCGATCGACGACGTCCGGGGCAGCGCCGCGTATCGGAAGCACGCTTTGGGGGTACTTGCGCGGCGTACGTTGACCTGGGCCTGGGACGAACACCGACAGGGGGAGCGCGCATGCGCCTGAACGTCACGATCAACGGCGAGCCGCGGCAGGCGGACGACGTCTGGGAAGGCGAAAGCCTGCTCTACGTGCTGCGCGAGCGGCTCGGCCTCCCGGGCTCGAAGAACGCCTGCGAGCAGGGCGAATGCGGCTCCTGCACGGTCTACCTCGACGACGTCCCGGTGTGCGCCTGCCTGGTCGCGGCCGGCCAGGCCGAGGGCCGGGTGGTCCGCACGGTCGAGGGGCTGGCCGACGGCGACACCCTCGACCCGGTCCAGCAGTCCTTTGTGGACGCGGGGGCGGTCCAGTGCGGCTTCTGCACCCCCGGCCTGGTCGTCGCCGCGCACGACCTGCTGAACCGCGTCCCCGACCCGTCCGACGAGGAGATCCGCGAGGCGCTGGCCGGCAACCTCTGCCGCTGCACCGGCTACGAGAAGATCCTCGACGCGGTGCGCGGGGCGGCGAAGGGAGGCGTCGCGTGAGGACGCTCATCGCGAACGCGGCCATCGCCACCGTCACCGGCGAGGAGTACGCGAGCGGCCACGTCGTCGTCGAGAACGACCGGATCGCCGAGGTCGGCGAAGGCGTGTACACCGGCGAGTTCGACGATCGCGTCGAGGCCGAAGGCTGCCTGGTCACCCCGGGCCTGATCAACACCCACCACCATCTCTACCAGTGGGCGACCCGCGGGATGGCCGCCGACCACACGCTGTTCGAGTGGCTGGTCGCGCTCTACCCGGTCTGGGGCCGCCTCGACGACGAGATCACGCACGCCGCGGGCACCGCCGGGATGGCCCGGCTGGCGCTCACCGGCTGCACCACCGTCGCCGACCACCACTACGTCTTCCCGCGCGACGGCGGCGACCAGGTCGCGGCGCTGGCCGCGGCGCGCCAGCGGATCGGCGTCCGGCTGCACGTCGTGCGCGGGTCGATGGACCGCGGCGAGTCCGACGGCGGCCTGCCGCCGGACAACCTGGTCGAGCCGACCGAGGACGCGCTGGCCGGCACCGAGGCGGCGATCGATCGCTTCCACGACGACTCCGCCGGCGCCCACCTGCAGATCGCGGCGGGCCCGTGCTCGCCGTTCTCGGTCACCGAGCGGCTGATGTCCGGCGCGGCCGAGCTGGCGCGGCGCAAGGGCGTCCGCCTGCACACCCACCTCGCCGAGACCGTCGACGAGGAGAAGCAGTGCCTCGCCGAGGTCGGCTGCACGCCCGCCGAGTACGCCGACAAGCTCGGCTGGCTCGCCGACGACGTCTGGCTGGCGCACACCATCCACCTCGCACCCGAGGCGATCCGCCGGTTCGGCGCGACCGGCACCGGCTCGGCGCACTGCCCGACGTCCAACGGCCGCATCGGCGCCGGCATCGCGCCGGTCCGCGACCTGCTCGACGCCGGGGTGCCGGTCGGCCTGGGCGCCGACGGGGCCGCGTCCAACGAGTCCGGGGGCCTCGGCGAGGAACTCCACCAGTCGCTCCTGCAGGCCCGCCAGCGCGGCGGGCCGCGCGGCCTGACCACGCGGGAAGCGCTGTGGATGGGCACGATGGGCGGGGCCCGCTGCCTCGGCCGGGTGGCCGACCTCGGGTCGATCGAGCCGGGGAAGCTCGCCGACCTGGCCGTCTGGGACCTGACCGGGCTCAACTACGCCGGCATCACCGACCCGGTCGCGGCGCTGGTGCTCGGCACCACGCCGCCGCTGCGCCGTCTGTTCGTCGGCGGCAAGGCCGTCGTCGAGGACGGGACCCTGCGCGAAGCCGACGAGTCCGCCATCGCCCGCGAGCTGGCCGCCGCGAGCGCCCGGTTGCGGGAGGCCAGATGACCAGCACCACCTCCGTCACGACGACGACCGCGAACGGCGTCGGCACTTCGCCGCAGCGACCCGACGGCACGGTGAAGGTCCGCGGCGAGTTCGCCTACTCCTCGGACCTGTGGCACGAGGACATGGTGTGGGGCGTGACGCTGCGCAGCCCGCACCCGTACGCGCGGATCACCTCGATCGACGTCGCCGAAGCCCTCGCGGTGCCCGGGGTGTACGCGGTGCTGACCCACGAGGACGTCCCCTGCGTCAACCGCTACGGCCTCGAGCACGCCGACCAGCCGGTGCTCGCGTCCGATGTCGTGCGGTACCAGGGCGAGCCGGTGGCGCTGGTCGCCGCCGACCACCCGGAGACCGCGCGCCGCGCGATGAAGCGGATCAAGGTCACCTACGAAGAGCTGGCTCCCGTGACGGACTCCGAAGCGGCCGTCGCGGGCGAAGGGCCTTCGCTGCACGAGGGTGGCAACGTCGTCCGGCACGTGAAGATCCGCCGCGGCCCGCAGGACCTCGCCGCCGACGTCGTCGTCTCCGGCGTCTACGAGGTCGGCATGCAGGACCAGGCCTTCCTCGGCCCGGAGTCCGGGCTCGCCGTGCCGGACACCGAAGGCGGCGTCGACCTGTACGTCGCGACGCAGTGGCTGCACGTCGACCAGCAGCAGATCGTCGCCGCGCTGGGGCTGCCGGTGGAGAAGGTGCGGCTGACGCTCGGCGGCGTCGGCGGGGCGTTCGGCGGCCGGGAGGACCTGTCGATGCAGGTGCACGCGTGCCTGCTGGCCCTGCACACCGGCAAACCGGTGAAGATGGTCTACAACCGCGAAGAGTCCTTCTACGGGCACGTCCACCGCCATCCGGCGAAGATGTACTACGAGCACGGCGCCACTCGCGACGGCCGTCTCGTGTACGTGAAGACGCGGCTGTACCTCGACGGCGGTGCGTACGCGTCCTCGACGGGCGCGGTGGTCGCGAACGCGGCCACGCTCGGCGTCGGTCCGTACAAAGTGGACAGTGTGGCGGTCGACTGCTGGGGCACCTACACGAACAACCCGCCGTGCGGCGCGATGCGCGGCTTCGGGGCGGTGCAGGCGGCGTTCGGCTACGAATCGCAGATGGACAAACTGGCGGACGCCTGCGGTCTCGACCCGGTCGAGGTCCGCGTCCGCAACGCGATGCGCGAGGGCGACCTGATGCCGACCGGCCAGGTCGTCGACGCCGAAGCGCCGGTCGCGGAGCTGCTGACCCGCGTCCGCGAGCTGCCGCTGCCGCCGGAGCGGCCGTTCGACCTGCGGCACATGCCGGGCGGGGTGTCCAACACCACGCACGGCGAAGGCGTCGTCCGCGGCGTCGGGTACGCCGTCGGGATCAAGAACGTCTGCTTCTCCGAAGGCTTCGACGACTACTCGACGGCCCGGGTGCGCCTGCAGCTGGTCGGCGGCGAGCCCGCCGCGACCGTGCACACCGCGGCCTGTGAGGTCGGCCAGGGCCTGGTGACGGTCATGCAGCAGATCGTCCGCACCGAGCTGGGCGTCGACCAGGTGACGATCCTGCCGATGGACACCTCGATCGGCAACGGCGGCTCGACGTCGGCGTCGCGCCAGACCTACGTCACCGGCGGTGCGGTGCAGGCCGCCTGCGTGGCGGTGCGGGCGCGGCTGCTGTCCCGGTTCGACCAGCGGGTGCGGGTGGTCGGCGGCAAGCTCGTCGCGGCCGACGGCCAGGTGCTCGCGGACCTGGTGGACGTCCTCGGCGACGACGTCTACGACGAAACGGTGGAATGGCGGCACCGGCCGACGCAGGCGCTGGACCCGGAGACCGGGCAGGGCACCGCGCACGTCCAGTACGCCTTCGCCGCGCACCGGGCGGTCGTCGACGTCGACACCGAGCTGGGCCTGGTCAAGGTGGTCGCCCTCGACTGCGCCCAGGACGTCGGCAAGGCGTTGAACCCGCAGGCCGTGCTGGGCCAGATCCAGGGCGGCTCGGCGCAGGGGCTCGGGCTCGCGGTGATGGAGGAGATCCAGACCTCCGGCGGGAAGATCCGCAACCCCTCCTTCACCGACTACCTCATCCCGACGGTGCTGGACATGCCGCCGATGACCATCGACGTCCTGGAACGCCCGGACCCGCACGCGCCCTACGGCCTGCGCGGGGTGGGCGAGCCGCCGACGATCTCGTCGACGCCGGCCATCGTGGCCGCGATCCGGGCCGCCACCGGGCTCGCGCTCACCCGCGTCCCGGTGCGGCCGGAGCACCTGACCGCTACCTGAGCTGCCAGTTCTGGTTGGCGCCGTCGTTGCAGCCCCAGAGTTCGAGCGGTGTGCCGTTGACGTTGCCGGCGGGCTTGTCCCCGCCGGTGACGTCGACGCACAGCCCGGCCTGGGTGATCGAGCCGTCGGCCTCCAGCCGGAACTTCTGGTTCCCGCCGCCGTGGCAGGTCCAGACCGCGAGCGCGGTCCCCGGCACGCTGTTGCCGCCGAAGGCGTCCAGGCAGAGCCCGCCGGCCTTGAGCTCACCGGCGCTGGTGAACGTCCAGGCCTGGACGGGACCGCCGCCGCAGTCCCAGATGTCGACCCGGGTGCCGGGTGTCGTCGAACCGCCGCTGACGTCGATGCACCGCGCCGAGGACGCGCCCTGGACCGGCTGCGTGGCGTCGGTGCTGGTGCCGCGCGCACCGGCTTTCACGCGGTAGGCGACCGTGCTGTGCGGCAGGACGTTCGCGCTGATCGCCCCGGTGGTCGTGGTGACCTCCTTCGACCACAGGTTGGTCAGCCGGTAGGTCGACGCGGTGGGCAGCCCGGCCGCGGCGGCGGTCGTCGAGATGGTCGCCGCGGTGCTGTTTTCGTTCAGCAGCACCACGGCCACGTCGCCGCCCCGGAGGGGTTTCGCGAGCACGTCCAGCCCGTTCCCGGTCGCGATCCGCCGGGCCTGCTTGCCGAGCGGGTCCTGGTCGACGGCGATGACGTCCGGGTTGAGGTAGACCGAGTAGGTGGCGACGCTCGCGGAGCGCAGGTCGGCGCCCGCGATGAGCGGCGCGGCCATCGCCGCCCAGAGCGTGAAGTGCGCGCGGTCCTCTTTGAAGCCCATGCCGTTGCCGACCTCGAGCATGTCCGGGTCGTTCCAGGCGCCGGGCCTCGCGGCGGAGGCGAGCCCGACGTTCTGGCGGTAGATCGCGTCGACGGTGCCCCAGTTGTTCGTGATGTCACCGGTGGTGCGCCACAGGTTCCCGACGTCGGGGGCCCAGGTCGCGGGGCCGAAGTCACCCCATTCGCAGATGCTGTAGACGATCTCCCGGCCGGTGGCCTTCAGCGCGTCGCGCATCGCGGAGTAGCGCCGGATGTAGTCCTCCTGGCTGTTGCTGCCGTTGTTGAAGCAGTTGTCGTACTTGAGGTAGTCGACGCCCCAGCTCGCGAAGAGGTTCGCGTCGGCCTGTTCGTGGCCGAGGCTGCCGGGGTAGCTCTGGCACGTCATCGTGCCGGCGCTTTCGTAGATGCCGAACTTCATGCCGCGGGCGTGGATGTAGTCGCCGAGCGCCTTGAGGCCACTGGGGAACTTCGCGGGGTCGGCGACGAGGTTGCCGTCGCCGTCGCGGGACCGGGTCATCCAGCAGTCGTCGAGGTTGACGTAGGTGTAGCCGCGGTCCCGCATCCCGGAACCGACCATCAGGTCGGTGGTCTCCTTGACGAGGGTCTCGTTGATGTTGCACTCGAAGGTGTTCCAGGTGTTCCAGCCCATCGGCGGGGTTCGGGCCAACCCGTTTTCGAGGGCGGTGGCCGGGCTCGCGATCGAGGCGGCGGCTACGGCGGTGACGGCGGCGGCAGCGAGGGCACGGCGCATGGCGACTCCAACCGGACGACGTTGTGAGGCAGGAGGACTAGACCAGCCATCAGGATCAGCGGTGCCATACCACGTGGTCAAGCGCCATGTTGGTAACTTTTGCCCAGCATTACGGCTGTCGTTGAGGGTTCTCCCGCAGGAGCCGCCGGGCGACGTCGACGGTCGCGGCCCCGGCGACGGCCATGGCTTCGGTGTCGCGCAGCGAGCGGCAGAGGACGAAGGCGCCTTCGAGGTTGTTGACGGCGGTGATGGTGAGCGTCCGGGCGGCTTCCCGCGGCAGCCCGAACTTCGCGAACTTTTCGGTGCCGGCGTCGATCCAGGCGGTGAAGACGTCGGCGGTGGCCTGCCGCAGCGGCTCGTTGGTCGAGGCGACCTCGAGGGCGACGGTCGCGATCGGGCAGCCTTCGACGTAGCCGGTGGCTTCGAGGGTCGCGACCCCGGCGGCGAAGAAGGCTTCGATGCCGCTGACGACGTCCGCGGCCGGGGCGATGAAGAGGTCGAAGAGGGCGATGTAGGCGAGCCCGGAGGTGCGGATGACCTCTTCGCCGAGCTGTTCCTTGCCGCCGGGGAAGAAGTGGTAGAGGGACCCGAAGGGCGCGTTGGCCTCGGCGACGATCTGCTTCAGGCCGGTACCGGCGTAGCCGTTGCGCCGGAAGAGCTCGGCGCCGGCGGCCATGATGCGTTCCTTGGTCCCTGCCACCCCTCGATGATAGAGCGTTCTATCAACTCAGTGGATGTCCCAGGCCGGCCCCGGGGCCTCGGCGTCGTCGCGCAGGATCGTGCCCTCGATCAGCCCGTACGGCCGGTCCGCCGCGTAGAACACCTCGTTGTCGTTCTTCAGCCCGAACGGGCTCAGGTCCACCAGGAAGTGGTGCTTGTTCGGCAGCGACAACCGCACCTCGGCGACCTCCTCGCGCGCCTTCAACACCGCTTCGCCCATCGCGTACAGCGTCTGCTGCAGCGAAAGGCTGTGCTTCGTCGCGAAGGTCTCCAGCAGCAGCCGCCGGATCTCGCCGTGGGAAGCCGCCCAGTCGATGCCCTCGCCCTGGTAGCGCCAGCGGGCCGTGACGGCGGTGGCCAGGATGCGGTCGGTCGTCTCGGCGAGGGTCGTGTACTCCTCGCGCGGGAAGCCGTGGAACTCCGAGCCCGTCGACTTCAGCAGCGTCAGGCCGTCGATGCCGGACACCACCCACGCGCGGTCGTCCTGGACCGTCACCGCCGTCGTCCGGCGCTCGTCCCCGGACCGGCTGAACGCGTGGTCGTGCGGCTCGCCGCCGACCGCGATCCGGTCCCAGCCGTGCTCGTCGAGCTTGACGCGCGCGCCGGTGATGTTCTCCTGGGTGCCCACGAAGTGCCGGGCCAGGCGCAGGCCGAAGTCCTCGATCTCACCGACCGGCGCCTCCTTCGCGAAGGCGTACACGGTGTTCTTCTGCGTGTCGGTCGCCAGCACGCCGGCGTTGTCGCCGGTCAGGTGCGTCGCGGCCAGCTCGCCGCGCAGGGACGTCGAAACCGTGAGGTCCTTGAGGTGGTGCACCGGGCCGTCGCGGCGCACCGTGACCAGGCGGACCTCCGCCTTGCCGTACTGGTTGGGGCCCAGGGTGATGGTCACGGTCAGCTCCCTCGGTAGGTCGAATAGGCGAACGGGCTGAGCAGGAGCGGCACGTGGTGGTGCGCGCTTCCGTCGGTGATCCGGAAAGCCAGGGCGACCTCCGGGAAGAAGGCGTCCGGGCCCAGGTGGGCGCCGGTGTCGAAGACCAGGCGGTAGACACCCGGTGCCAGGGAATCCGGGCCGAGGTCGCGGATCCGGCCGTCGTCGTCGGTGCGGCCGTCGGCGATCGGCGTCCCGTCGGCGGTCTCGAAGCGGACGGCGATCCCGGCCGCGGGCCGTCCGGCTGCCGTGTCGAGGACGTGGGTGGTCACGAGGCTCACGCCGTCACCGCCTTGGCCAGTCGCAGCGCGGCGATCTTCACCAGTTCCCGCCCGGCGATGGCCAGCTCGGTCGCGGGGTCGTTGCCCAGCCGCTCCCGCAGGATCTTCAGCAGCTCTTCGCCGCTGCGCCCGCTCGCGCAGACCAGGTAGACGTGTCCGAACTTGGCTTCGTACTCGGCGTTCGCGGCGGCGAAGGCGTCCGGATTGTCCACACCGGACTGTTCCGACCGCGCCCAGCCGTCCGCCGGTTTCTCGCCGATCCGCGGGTGCGCGGCCATCGCCTGCCGGATCTCGTCGCTGCTCAGCGGCAGGTCGGCGGCGGCTTTCAGCGCGTCGAGATCGGCGTACGGCCGCCCGGCCAGCACGGTGTCGACCCACCGGGGCACGGCGAGGCAGTCCGTCAGCAGCGGGCGGACGTCGGTGGTGTTGAACTCGGTGAGCAGCACGGGCTGACCGTACGTCGACGCCGGAGTTCCGTCAACATTTTGTTGAAAGCGCTGGTCAGTCGGCTTCCCGGTTGAGGTAGTTGTAGACGGTGAACCGCGTGACGCCGAGCGCGTCGGCCACCGACGAGACGGACTTCCGCAGCCCGAAGGCGCCGCGTTCGCGCAGCAGCCGCACCGCGCGCTGCTTGCCCGCGCGGTCGAGTTCGCCCAGCTTGGCGCCCAGTTCGCGCTCGACGTCGGCGATCAGCCGCGCCAAGGCGTCGTTCAGTTCGACGACGGGGGCGCTGCCCGGGTCGTCGGCCCGGCGCAGCTGCAGCGTGACCCGCGTGGCGCCGCCCTCCAGGGCCGCTTTCGCGATCGACGGCAGGGCTTCGAGCAGTTCCTTCGCCTCGCCGCGCGCGAGGGTCCCGAGCGGGCCGAAATCGGTGTCCAGCCCGGCTTCCGTGGCGGCGTCGCGGGCGGCGACGGCGTGCTCGGGTGGTGAACCTTCGCCGTGGAACGGTTCGCTGGTGAACTCCGCTTCAAGCCGCACGAGGATGACCGTAACGCGCCGCGTCCGTCGTTGACGAGCGGCGCGCGCCGTGGTTACTGTCGTTGTGCGAAACCGTCTTTCCGGTCTGTGAAATCGGCGGTGTCATTCCTCCCGACGAAGGGCTTCGGATGGATCTTGTGGTGCGTGCCGCCCGGGCCGTGACGGCCGAGGGCGAAGTCCCGGCAACCATCGGCGTCGACGGCGGCCGGATCGTCGCGGTCGAGCCCGGCGGCGCGGCGCTGACCGGCGACTGCGTCCTCGACCTCGGCGACGACGTCGTGCTGCTGCCGGGGCTGGTCGACACGCACGTCCACGTCAACGACCCCGGCCGCGCCGAGTGGGAGGGCTTCGAGACGGCGACCCGCGCGGCCGCGGCGGGCGGGGTGACCACGATCGTGGACATGCCGCTGAACAGCCTGCCGCCGACCGTCGACGTCGCCGCGCTGGAGGTCAAGCGCAAGGCGGCCACCGGCCGGGTGCACGTCGACGTCGGTTTCTGGGGCGGCGCGATCCCGGGCAACGCCGGAGATCTGCGCGGCCTGCACGACGCCGGCGTGTTCGGCTTCAAGTGCTTCCTGCTGCACTCCGGCGTCGACGAGTTCCCGCCGCTCGACCCGGCCGGGCTGGACGAAGCGTTGCGCGAGCTGAGTTCCTTCGACGCGCTGATGATCGTCCACGCCGAGGACGCCCACGAGATCGATTCGGCGCCGGAACCGCACGGCGGTCGCTATGTCGACTTTCTCCACTCGCGGCCGCGGCAGGCGGAGAACCTCGCGATCTCGCAGGTGATCGACGCGGCCCGTCGTCATTCGGCGCGGGCGCACATCCTGCATCTGTCCTCTTCGGACGCGCTGCCGCTGATCGCCGCGGCGCGCCGCGAGGGCGTCCGGCTGTCGGCGGAGACCTGCCCGCACTACCTCAGCTTCGTCGCCGAAGAGATCCGCGACGGCGCGACGCAGTTCAAGTGCTGCCCGCCGATCCGCGAGGCGGCCAACCGCGAGCTGCTCTGGCAGGGCCTCGCGGACGGCGTCATCGACACGATCGTCAGCGACCACTCGCCGTGCACGCCGGAGCTGAAACGCTTCGACAGCGGCGATTTCGGCCAGGCGTGGGGCGGCATTTCGAGCCTGCAGCTGGGACTCCCGGCGATCTGGACGCAGGCGAGGCAGCGCGGGTTCGCCCTCGCCGACGTCGTGCGCTGGATGGCCGAGCGCCCGGCCGCGCAGGCCGGGATGCGCCGCAAGGGGCACCTCGCGGTGGGCTACGACGCCGACTTCTGCGTGTTCGCGCCGGAGGAGGCGTTCGTGGTCGACGTCGCGAAGCTGAAGCACCGCAACCCGGTCAGCGCCTACGACCGGCGGCCGCTCGCCGGCGTCGTGCGCTCGACCTGGCTGCGGGGCACCGAAATCACCGGCGACTCGCCGCACGGCGAGCTGCTGACCCGGGGGGACTGCTGAAATGGAGGGCCGCGTGACCGACCGTCCGGAGTGGACAGAACTGCCCGACCTCGCCTCCCGCCGCTTCGGCGGGACGGTGATGTGGGCGACCGACGAGCTGTTCGCCGAGAAGGAGAACCTGGTCAACCCGTGGGTGCCGGCGCACCGCGCGGAGACGTTCGGGCCGAAGGGCCAGGTCTACGACGGCTGGGAGACCCGCCGTCACCGCGAACCGGGCGATGATCAGGCCATCCTGCGGCTCGGCCTGGCCGGCACGGTCACCGGCGTCGTCGTCGACACGGCGTTCTTCAAGGGCAACTACCCGCCGTTCGTCTCGGTCGAAGCGACGTCGGTCGCGGGCTACCCGAGCGCGGCGGAGCTGCAGACGGCCGACTGGGACGTCCTGGTCGACCGCGCCCCGGCTTCGGGGCACACGGAGAACTTCTACGCGGTCAACGGTTCCCGGCGCTACACGCACGTCCGGCTGACGCAGCACCCGGACGGGGGAGTGGCGCGCCTGCGCGTGCACGGTGCGCCGGTCCCGGACCCGGCGCTGCTGGACCTGGACGCGCTCGACCTGGCGGCGCTGGAGAACGGCGCGATCGTCACCGGCTGCAGCAACCGCTTCTACTCCTCGCCGAACAACATCCTGTCGCCGGGCCTGGCCGCCCACCAGGCGGAGGGCTGGGAGACGGCCCGCCGCCGCGACGACGGCAACGACTGGGTGACACTGCGGCTGGCCGGCGCCGGGATCGTCCGGTTCGTCGAGCTGGACACCAGCAACCTGAAGGGCAACGCGCCGGGCTGGGCGTCGGTCAGCGGCCGGGAGACGTACGGCGAGTGGGTGCCGCTGCTGCCGAAGACGCGGTTGCAGCCGGACACGCGACACCGCTTCGCGCTGCCGGACGGCCCCGAGGTGACGGAGGCCCGGCTCGACATCTACCCCGACGGCGGCCTGGCTCGCCTGCGCCTGTTCGGGCGGCTCACGGAGGCGGGCCGGACGAACCTGAAGGCCCGGTTCGACAAGACGCGCTAGTTCGCGCCGGGCCGGTTGAGGTAGGCGGAGGCGAGCGACAGGACGCACGCGCAGCCGACGATCGCGCTGACCCACCACTGCATGCCGACGACGACACTCCAGACGAAGCCCGCCGCCGCGAGGGCGGCGACGAGGATGTTCCGGAACTGCAGCGGGGTCGGCTTGGCCATGCCGCCAGCCTCTCACGGCGCCGAGCCGGCCCACCGCGGGCTCCCCACCCCGGCCACCGGCATCCGCCCGCACCCACGCAGCCGCCCGGGGGTCGTGAGTGGTAAGGCGGGTTCTAACCCGCCTTACCACTCACGAGCCGGCTCAGACCTCCGCGCGTTCGCCGGGCTCGAGCAGCACCAGCCGGTCACCCAGTCCCGCGGCCTCGAACGCCTCCCGCAGCGCGTCCGGCCCCTCGCTGAAGTGCCCCCAGCCCCGGAAGTGCAGCGGCACCACCTTGGCCGCGCCGAGCACCTTGGCGGCCTCGGCCGCGTCGACGCTGGTCAGTGTGAGGGGAGCGCCGTCGAACAGGACCGTACGGGCCGCTCCGGCGAACAGCACCGCGATGTCCACCGGGAACCGCCCCGCGATCTCCCGCACCAGGTCCACCGACGCGTTGTCCCCGCTCACGTACACCGTCGGCAGCCCGTCGCCGGTCAGCACGAACCCCGTCACGTCCCCGGTGACCGCCGAAGCCCCTTCCGGTCCGTGCAGTGCCGGTACCGCCGTCACCGTCAGCGGGCCCACCTGCGTCGACTCCCACGGCTCCAGGCCACGGGCCGTCCCGCCGAGCCGCGAAGCCCCGCTCGGCGTGATCAGCGTCAACGGCACCGTCGCCAGGTACGCGCGACCGCGGTCGTCCAGGTTGTCCGGGTGCTGGTCGTGTGACAGCAGGACGGCGTCCACCACCCCGATCGCCTCTTCGGTCAGCACCGAATCCTCGGTCTTGACCAGCACGCGCGGACCGCTCGGGTGCTCGCCGGGCGCGTCGAAGGTCGGGTCGGTGAGCAGCCGGACGCCGCCCAGTTCCAGCAGGGCGGTCGGGCCGCCGGAAAGCGTGATCCCCAAGGTCATACCCGTGGCCAACATCGGGAACGGCCGTTCTCTTCCCGGCTCAGGGCGCCGACGGCCGCCGCGAGCTGATCACGCCCGTGTTGAACCCGGCCAGGTGCAGCCCGCCGGCGAACCGCGCGTGCTCGATCTTCACACAGCGGTTCATCACCACGTCCAGCCCGGCTGCCCGCGCCCGGTCTGCCACCGGCTCGTGCCACAAGCCGAGCTGCAGCCACAGCGTCCGGGCGCCGGCGTCGACGACCTCCTCGGCGACCTGCGGCAGGTCGTCGTGCCTGCGGAACACGCTGACCAGGTCCGGCTCACCCGGGACGTCCTTCAGCGACGCGTACACCGGCTTGCCGAACAGCGTGTCCAGGCGCGGGTTGACGAAGTTGACCTCGTACCGCGTCGACGAGAGCAGGTAGGTCGCGACGAAGTAGCTCGGCCGGGCCGGGTTGGCCGACGCGCCGACCAGCGTCACCGACTT
Source organism: Amycolatopsis sp. NPDC004747 (assembly GCF_053601335.1). NCBI lineage: Bacteria > Bacillati > Actinomycetota > Actinomycetes > Pseudonocardiales > Pseudonocardiaceae > Amycolatopsis > Amycolatopsis sp. NPDC004747. The sequence continues at coordinate 24,328 of NZ_JBSGBQ010000018.1, forward strand.
CGTCCGGGTCAGGATCGCGCGCCGCTCGACGGCGCCGACGTCGTGGGTCATCCGGCCACCGCCTTGCCCAGTGCCTGGTCGAGGTCCCAAAGGATGTCCTCGACGTCTTCCAGGCCGACCGACAGCCGGATCAGGTCGGGCCCGACCCCGGCGGCCGCGAGCTGCGCCTCCGACAGCTGCGCGTGCGTGGTCGACGCCGGGTGGATGACGAGGGTCCGCGCGTCGCCGACGTTGGCCAGGTGTGACAGCAGCTCCACCGATTCGACGAACTTCTCGCCGGCCGCCCGGCCGCCGTCGATGCCGAAGGAGAACACCGCGCCCGGGCCCGCCGGCAGGTACTTCCGCGCCAGGTCGTGGTGCGGGTGCGACGGCAAGCCGGCGTAGGACACCCAGGCCACGCGCGGGTCGGCTTCGAGGTACTCGGCGACCGCGCGGGCGTTCGCCACGTGCGCGTCCATCCGCTGGGGGAGCGTCTCGACCCCTTGCAGCAGCAGGAAAGCCGAGTGCGGCGAGAGGGCCGCGCCGATGTCCCGCAGCTGCTCGGCGCGCAGCCGCGTGCAGAACGCGTACTCGCCGAAGTTCTCCCAGTACCGCAGGCCGCCGTAGCTGTCGACGGTCTCGGTCATCCGCGGGAACTTCCCGTTGCCCCAGTCGAACTTCCCGGACTCGACGACGATCCCGCCGAGCGTGGTCCCGTGCCCGCCGAGGAACTTCGTGGCCGAGTGCAGCACGATGTCGGCGCCGTGCTCGATCGGACGGCACAGGTACGGCGTGGCCAGCGTCGCGTCGACGACCAGCGGGATGTCGTGGGCGTGGGCGAGGTCCGCCAGCGCGGCGAGGTCGGCGATGCCGCCGCCGGGGTTGCCGATCACCTCGGTGTAGAGCAGCCGCGTCCGCTCGGTGATCGCGGCGGCGTAGTCGTCGATCCCGCCGCTGACGAAGGTGGTCTCGACGCCGAAGCGCCGGAGCGTGCCGGTGAGCTGGGTGACGGTCCCGCCGTAGAGGCCGCTCGCGGACACGATGTGGTCGCCGGCCTCGGTGAGCGCGCTGAAGGTGAGGAACTCCGCGGCCTGCCCGCTCGCGGTGGCGACCCCGCCGATCGCGCCTTCGAGACTGGCGATCCGCTCCTCGAAGGCGGCCACGGTCGGGTTCCCGATCCGGCTGTAGATGTTCCCGTACTTCTGCAGCGCGAAGAGGTTCGCGGCATCGGCGGCGTCCTCGAAGACGAAGCTCGTGGTCTGGTAGATCGGCACGGCCCGCGCGCCGGTGGCCGGGTCGGGCGTGCCGCCCGCGTGCAGGGCGCGGGTGCGGAAGCCCCAGCTGCGTTCACTCATCGTGGTTCACGGTAACCGCAGCATCCCCCGGATGACACGCCCTCCCAGGCCGTGGGCGCGGTTACGCTCCACCCCGTGACGGTGCGCTGGAGCGTGACGATCGACTGCGCGGACCCCCGAGCGCTGGCGAGGTTCTGGGCGGTGGCCCTCGGCTACATCGAACGCCCGCCCCCGGCGGGGTTCGCGAGCTGGGAGGCGTGGTTCGCGCAGAACGGCGTCCCCGAGGAGGAGTGGGACGACGGCGCGTACCTGACCGATCCGGAGGGCGTCCTGCCGAGCCTGAGCTTCCTCAAGGTCCCCGAAGGCAAGGTGGCGAAGAACCGCGTCCACCTGGACGTCCAGGCCGGCGGCGGCCGCGAGGTGTCGTGGGAGACGCGCTGGGAGCGGGTCGTGGAGGCGATCGCCCGGCTGACCGCCGCGGGTGCGACGGTCCTGCGCGAGCACCGGCTGGACGGCCGTCCCGACCACTTCGTGCTGGCCGACCCCGAGGGCAACGAGTTCTGCGTGCTCTGATCGGTCAGCCGCCGGTCCAGGGCAGCACCCGCCCGAACCTGACGAGCTCGCCGTAGGTCGCCGGGTCGACGTCGGCGAACACCAGGTCCAGGACGGCCCGCGCGGCCTCGTCCGGCGTCTGGGCCTGGCTGAAGTCGCTGAACCACGGCCGGGACGCCCGCGTGTCCACCAGCCCCGGGCAGACCGCCGCCACCAGGGTGCCGTTCGCCAGATCGGTGTCCCGGCGCTCGGCCGCCACCGCCCGGACCGCCGCGACCTGCGCCACCTTCGACGGCACGTTGATCCACTCCGGCCAGCCCCGCGCCGCGGCCGTGCCGTCGTGGATCGCCGAACGCCAGTCCTCGACCGCCTTCTCGACGTCGTCCAGCGAGACGCCGTCGAAGCGCGCCCGCAGCGGCTCGGGCAGGTGGCCCAGGGTGCCCAGCGAACTGGCCACGACCAGCAGCCGGCCGCCCGGGCGCAGGACCGGACCGAACGACCGCAGCACCGCGTGCGTACCGCCGTTGGCGACGTCGAGGAAGACGTCGGCCTGCTCGGCCTGCGGACGGCCCGGGTCGAGCGGGCCGATGGCGTTCGAGATCACGATGTCGGCCGGCTCGGCGAAGCGGGCCACCGCATCGGGATCGGAGACGTCGAGGACGCGCCCCTCGACCCGGCTGCGCGTCGCCGGCTCGGCGGTGACGCGGGCGGCGGCGGCCGCCACCCGGCCGGCGTCGCGGCCGGTGAGCAGGACGAGGTCTTCGGGAGCGAGCCGGGCGGCGAGCCCGCGGACGAGGGCGAAGCCGAGGCCCTGGTTGGCCCCGGTCACCACGGCGATACGTGTCATACCGGCCACGCTAGGGGCGATCGAGGCATGCGAAAAGCGAGAAAGCCGCAACCCTGGTATGCGTGAACGTCATGGACTTCGGTGACGTCTCCCTGGTCGCCCTGCGCGTGTTCCGCGAGGTCGCCGAACGGGGCACCCTCACGGCGGCCGCGGCGGCGCTCGGCTACACGCAGTCCGCGGTGTCGCGGCAGATCGCGTCGCTCGAACGGGTGGCCCGCACGCCCGTGCTGGAGCGACGGCCCGGTGGCGTCCGGCTCACCCCGGCCGGGACCGTCGTGCTGCGCCGGGCGATCGCGGTGCTCGACGAGATCGACGCCGCCGGGCGCGAGCTGGCCGGCCTGCCCGCCGACGCCGGCACGGTCCGGTTGGGCTGGTTCCCCAGCGCGGGCGCGGTGCTGGTGCCGCGCGCCGTCGCCGAACTGCGGCGGACGCATCCCGCCGTCACGGTGGTCACCCGGGAAGGCACGACACCGGTGCTCGTCCGGGCGCTGCGCGCGGGCACGCTCGACCTGGCCGTGCTCGGCTCGGTCCCGCCGTTCCGCCCGCCGGACGCCGAGACGCCGGCGCTGCGCCTCGAGACGCTCGCCGAGCGCACCCTTCGCCTCGCGGTGCCCGCGGGACACCCGCTGGCCGGCGCGGGCCCGGTCGACGTCGCGGACCTGCGCGGGCAGCGCTGGATCGCCGGGCCGTCGGCGGGGGAGGACACCCTGATGGGCGTGTGGCCCGGCCTCGACGAGCGGCCCGACATCGCCCACACCGCCCGTGACTGGCTGGCGAAGCTGAGCCTGGTCGCCGCGGGCTGCGGGCTCACGACGGTGCCGGCTTCGCTGGCCGAGGCCGTGCCGCCGGGGGTGCGGGTGCTGGAGGTCCGCGGCGGCCCGTCGGAGCGGCGGCGGGTGGTGCTGGCGCGGCTGCCCGGACGGGTGCCCGAGCCCGCGGCCCTGCTGGCCGACGTCCTGCGCCGGGTCGCCGCGGGATGACCGAGATCACGCGCAATCCGGTCACATCGCCCGCCGGGACGGGGTCTACTCCCTGGGACGGCGAAGGAGAGGGAACACGGTGGACGCGCTGACCGAGCGGTTCGAGCTGGAGCGGCCGCGGCTGCGGGCGGTCGCCTACCGCATGCTGGGCTCGGCCGCCGAAGCCGACGACGCCGTCCAGGAGGCGTGGCTGCGGTTGCACCGCACCGGCGCCGGCGGGATCGACAACCTCCCCGCGTGGCTGACCACCGTGGTCGCCCGGGTGTGCCTGTCCCTGCTGCGCACCCGCCGCAACCACCGCGAGGAGCCCCTCGACGGGCAGCCCGAGCCGGACGACGAGCGCCGCGACCCCGGACAGGAAGCCGAACTGGCCGACACCGTCGGGCTGGCGCTGCTGGTGGTGCTCGACGCGCTGGGCCCGGCCGAGCGCGTCGCGTTCGTGCTGCACGACATGTTCGCGGTGCCCTTCGACGAGATCGCGCCGGTGATCGGCAAGACCCCGGCCGCGACCCGGCAGCTCGCCAGCCGCGCCCGTCGCCGGGTGCAGGGCGGGACCACCGCGGACGCGGACCTGCCGCGGCGGCGCAAGGTCGTCGAAGCCTTCCTGGCGGCGTCGCGCGGCGGCGACTTCGAAGCGCTCCTGTCCCTGCTCGACCCGGACGTCGTGCTGCACGCCGACCGGTTCGTCGGCCCGAGCCCCGCCCCGATCGAGCTGCGCGGCGTCGAGAGCGTCCGCCGCGGCGCGATCCTGGCGTCGGAGCGGGCTCGCGCGAGCGAACTCGCCCTGGTCGACGGCGCCCCCGGTCTGCTCATGGTGCGCGAGGGCCGGTTGGCGGTGGTCCTGGCGTTCCGGGTCGAGGGCGACCGCATCACGGGCATCGAGGTCATCGCCGACCCGGAGCGGCTGCGGGAGCTGGAGCTGGCGGTTCTCTAGCCCAGCGCGGCCCGAAGGCGGGCTTCGCGCTCTGACGGCGTCTGGCGCGGGCAGCTCACGCACTTGGGGTTGCCGACTTCGTAGATCAGGCAGCACGAAGCACGCCGGACGGCCGGGGTGCGGCCGACGCGCACGAAACGCGGCTTCGGCAGGCCCAGGCCGATCGCGGCGACCAACGGCTCGGCGAGCGTCATCGCGCGCTCCGGATCGGGTGTCCACAGCAGCCGGTTGCCGATCGAGTCGGTGGCGATGGCCCCGAGCGCCCGCTCCCGGGCCCCGCTGACCGCGGCGATGGTGGTGATCGCGGTGCCGAGAGCGGCCCTCAGCGCGACGCCCAGTGCCGGGAGGCCTCCGTCGAGGGCCCGGGTGGACCGCGCGCCCAGGAACCGGCCGTCGGCGACGAGGTCGAGCTCCACGGCGTCCAGGGACGGATCCACCAGCGTCCCCGCGACCAGGCCGTCGACCGCCGGCCCGACCAGCACCGACGACAGCGAGTACCACCAGATCGTGCCGAGCACCTCGGGCCGCGCGCAGCCGTACAGCTTCGCGGCGCCGCCGATGCGGGCCCGCACCCACTCCGCGTCCGCGAGCCGGGTCGCGGACGCGGTCCAGTCGGGCTTCACCCCTTCACCCTTCCAGACTCAGCGCCGCCGGTACGTCGAGACGGTGAACGAGATCGTCACCACCTGCGGCTCGTGCAGCGCGGCCAGGCGCTCCCGGCGCCCGTCGCGGTCCAGGTGGAACCCGGCGGGGCCCATTTCGACGGCCTGGCGCACCTGCCGCGGCGTCAGCTCGACCGCGCGCCGGACCTCCGTGCGGCCGGCGCGCGTGAAGTACTCGCCGAGCGTGGCGTCCAGGCGCTCGTCCTTGCGCTCGTCGACGGCCAGGACGAGGTCGCCCAGCTCGCGGAGGTGCTCCGGGGCGGGCGCCGCGACGACCAGCAGGCCGCCGGGCCGCAGCACGCGGTGGAACTCCGGCCCGTTGCGCGGCGCGAAGACGTTCAGCACGACCGACGCCACGCCGTCGCCCACCGGCCAGGGCTCCCACAGGTTCCACACCGCCGCGCCCAGCCGCGGGTGCGCACGGGCCGCCCGCCGCAGGGCCACCGCCGAGACGTCGAGCGCGAGGCCGAAGGCGTCCGACGCCTCGAGCACCCGCGCGAGGTAGTAGCCGGTGCCCGCGCCCGCGTCGATCACCAGCCCGCCGCTCGCCGCGCAAACGCGGGCGAGCTCGTCGGCGAGGGGCTCGTAGGCGCCCGACGCGAGGAAGTCCGCGCGCGCCGCGACCATCGGCGCGGTGTCCGCTGTGCCGGCCGGAATTCGCGCGTGCAACAGGTTCACGTAACCCTGGCGAGCTAGATCAAATGAGTGGCGGTTTCCGCAACGCACCGTGCGTCCGGTTAGTCCGATCGGGTCGCCGCACACCGAACACCGCAGTGCTTCGAGGACCCGGGGTGGCAGTGGGTCATTCTCGTGGTCGACCGGTGGCATGGGGATATTCGACCATGACGTTTCGCAACCGGACACTCCAGGAGGGGTCCTGGGAAACCTGGCTGTAACAACCGGGCGCGGACAGTTCACCCGGGTGAAACCTCGCGCGCCGTCCCGTGAAACACCGCGCGCCAAAACTGCCAACGCACGAACCCAGGGCACGGGAGGACGATTGTGCTGAACGCAGGAGACACCGCGTGGGTATTGGCCAGCGCCGCGCTGGTCATGCTCATGACCCCAGGACTGGCGTTCTTCTATGGCGGCATGGTCCGCGCGAAGAGCGTCCTGAACATGCTGATGATGAACTTCATCGCGTTGGCCGTGGTGGGGGTGCTGTGGGCCCTGTACGGCTTCTCGATGTCCTTCGGCGACGACGCCTTCGGCGGCTTCGTCGGTAACTTCCACTTCGCCGGCCTCGAAAACACCTTCGGCAAGCTCGCCGGCTTCGCGGTCGCCGCCACCGACACGAGCCCGGCGGTGGCCTGGCCCGGTTCGGACGCGCTGCCCGTGCTCGCGTTCGTGATGTTCCAGCTGATGTTCGCGATCATCACGCCCGCGCTGATCTCCGGCGCCATCGCCGACCGAGCGAAGTTCTGGGGCTGGACGCTGTTCGTCGTCATCTGGGTGACGGTCGTGTACTTCCCGGTCGCGCACTGGGTGTTCTCCTTCAACGGCTTCGTCGGCGAGAACGCGGTCGGCGGCTGGATCGCCAACAACCTCAAGGCACTCGACTTCGCCGGTGGTACCGCGGTCCACATCAACGCCGGTGCCGCGGGTCTCGCGCTGGCGATCGTGCTCGGCAAGCGCAAGGGCTGGCCGAAGGACACCGGCCGCCCGCACAACGTGCCGTTCGTGCTCCTCGGCGCTTCGCTGCTGTGGTTCGGCTGGTACGGCTTCAACGCCGGTTCGGCGCTGGCCGCCAACGACCTCGCCGCCGTCGCGTTCACCAACACCACCGTCGCCACCGCCGCCGCCGTCCTCGGCTGGCTGCTGATCGAGCAGATCAAGTTCGGCAAGCCGACCACCCTCGGCGCGGCTTCCGGCGCGGTCGCCGGTCTGGTCGCCATCACCCCGGCGTGTGGTTTCGTGAGCCCGCTCGGGGCCATCGCGATCGGTCTCATCGCCGGTGCGCTCTGCGCGCTCGCCATCTCGCTCAAGTTCAAGTTCGGCTTCGACGACTCGCTCGACGTCGTGGGCGTCCACCTGGTCGGCGGTATCGTCGGCACCCTGCTGATCGGCTTCTTCGGCACCACGAGCGTCAACTCGCTCGGCGCGGACGGCCTGTTCTACGGCGGTGGGTTCACCCAGCTGGGCCGGCAGGCCGCGGCCGCCGGTGCGGTGCTCGCGTACTCCTTCGTGCTTTCCTTCATCATCGGCTTCGCGATCAAGAAGGCCGGCGGCTTCCGCGTCAGCACCGAGGACGAGGTCAGCGGCATCGACGAAGCCCAGCACGCGGAGAGCGCCTACGACTTCACCGGGACGGGCGGCGGCCTCGGCTCGCCGAACACCATCCCGGTCAAGTCCACCCCGGCTGCGAAACTCGAGGAGAGCAAGGCATGAAGCTCATCACGGCGATTGTCAAGCCGTTCACGCTCGACGACGTCCGCTCCGCGCTGGAGCAGCTGGGCGTGCTGGGCATGACGGTCAGCGAGGTCCAGGGCTACGGCCGCCAGAAGGGCCACACCGAGGTCTACCGCGGCGCGGAGTACTCGGTGGACTTCGTGGCCAAGCTGAAGGTCGAGGTCGTCACCGACGACACCAACGTGGAGAAGGTCCTCGAGGCCATCACCACGGCCGCGCACACCGGCAAGATCGGTGACGGCAAGGTGTGGGTGACGCCGGTGGAGACCGTCATCCGGGTACGGACCGGCGAGCGCGGCACGGACGCCCTATAAGGCGTCTGGGATGGCCGACGGGGGCGAACTGGTCAAGGCCACCGAGCGTTTGCTCGAGGGCAGGCACGGGAGGCTGGGGGCGTCCGCACTGCGGGCGGCCCTGGTCGACCTCTACGAGTTCTGGCTGGGCAGGGGAGCCTCGGCGGCCGGCGTCGACACCGCGGAACCGGGTGTCGCGCTGGTCGCCGTGGGCGGGCTCGGCCGACGGGAGCTGGTGCCGTTCTCCGATCTCGACCTGCTGCTGGTGCACAACGGCAACAGCGGTGTCGGCGAGATCGCGGACGCGCTCTGGTATCCCTTGTGGGACGCGAAAGTCGGGCTCGACCACTCGGTCCGCACGCCGGGTGAAGCGCTGAAGGTCGCTTCGGAAGACCCGCGCGTGGCCATGGGCCTGCTCGACGCCCGGCACCTCGCCGGGGACGCCGAGCTGAGCGGGCGGCTGGTGGCCGCGGCGCGGGACCAGTGGCGCCGCACGGCGCGCAAGCAGATCCCGGACCTGACGGCGTCGGTCCGGCAGCGCTGGGCCCGCAGTGGCGAAATCGCGCAGTCCGCCGAACCGGACCTCAAGCACGGCCGGGGCGGGCTGCGGGACTTCGCCGTCCTGGAAGCCCTCGCCGCGGCGCAGCTCACCGCGCGCCCGGGCGAGGAACTCCTGGAGGCGAAGGGGCTTCTCCTCGACGTCCGCACCGAGCTGCGGCGCGAGATCCGGCGCGAACGGGACATCCTGTCGGCGCCGGAGGCCGAGCTGGTCGCCGCCGAGCTCGGGTTCGGCGACCGGTTCACGTTGGCCCGCAAGCTGTCCGGAGCGGGCCGCACGATCGCGTACGCGCTCGACGTGGCCCTCCGGTCCACTGTGGACCCACCGAAGACGCGGTTCGGGCGGCGGCCGTCCCGGACGCCGCTGGCCGAAAACGTGGTGCTGCACGGCAACGAGGTGGCGCTGGCCCGCGACGCCGTCCCGGCGAAGGACCCGGCGCTGCTGCTGCGGGTCGCCGCCGCGTCGGCGCGCACGGGCAAGCCGATCGCGCTCGGCACGCTCAAGGCGCTGGCGGAATCGGCGCCGGAGCTGCGGGCGCCGTGGCCCGCCGAGGCGCTCAACGCGCTGGTCGAGCTGCTCGGCGCGGGGGAGGGCCTGGTCGACGCGGTCGAGTCGCTCGACCGGACCGGCCTGTGGTCCCGGCTGTTCCCGGAGTGGGGTGCGGTCCGCGACCTGCCGCCGCGCTCGCCGGTGCACCAGTGGACGGTCGACCGGCACCTGGTGCGCACCTGCGTCGAGGCGGCCAAGCTGACCACCACGGTTCCGCGCCCGGACCTGCTGCTGATCGGCGCGCTGCTGCACGACATCGGCAAGGGCCGCGACGCCGACCATTCCGAGCTGGGCGCCAAGATCTCGGCCCAGGTCGCGACCCGGCTGGGCCTGAGCCCGGCCGACGTGGCGACGGTGTCGGCGATGGTCCGCCACCACCTCCTGCTGCCGCACACGGCGACCCGGCGCGACATCAGCGAGCCCGCCACGGTGGCCCGGGTGGTGAAGACCCTGGACAGCGACCTCGTCCTGGTCGAGCTGCTGCACGCGCTGACCCAGGCCGACTCGCTGGCCACCGGACCGGGGGTCTGGACCGACTGGAAGGCGCGCCTGCTGGCGGAGCTCGTGTCGGGCTGCGAAGAAGTGCTGCACGGCAAGGGGTTCATCGCCCCCGAACCGATGGACGGCGAACAGCGCGAGCTCGTCGCGGCGGCCGTGGCCTCGGGCACGGGCGAGATCCGGATCAGTTCGCACGGCAAGGTGGTCACGGTCCTGCTGGCCGTCCCGGCCCGGGCCGAACTGCTGGCCCCGGCGGCGGGCGTCCTGGCGCTGAACTCCCTGGAGGTCCACTCGGCGATCCTGCGCGGCCACGACGGCGGCCGCGCGGGGGTGTTCACGGCGTCGCCGAAGTTCGGTTCGCTGCCGGACGCAACGCTGCTGCGGGAGCAGTTCGCCCGTGCGGTGGCGGGCACGTTGCCGCTCACCCAGCGCCTGGCGGCCAAGGAACGCGACTACGGGCTCCCGGCGGAAGCCCCGGTCGCGCCGAAGGTGCTCTGGTTCGACGACGAGACGACGGGCCCGGACACGGTGGTCCTCGAGCTGCGCGCGGCCGACCGGATCGGCCTGCTGTTCCGGGTGGCGGGCGCGCTGCGCCGCTGTGACGCCGAGGTCCGCTGGGCGAAGGCCTCGACACTGGGCGGCGCGGTGGTGGACTCGTTCGCGGTGACGCCCCGCAGCGGCCGCATCGAGCCCGGGTGGCGCCGAGAGGTCGAACAGGCCGTCCTGGCCGCGGCTTCCTGACCCAGCTGCGGCTCAAGCGCCCCAAGGCCGCCTTGGGTGCGTGAGACGCAACCAAGGCCACCTTGGGGCGCTGGTCACCGGCGGCGGGCCGGAGCCAAGGTGCTAGGCGGGCGCTCCGACCCAGCGGCGGAGTGCCTCGTCCAGGCCCGGGCCGCCGTCCCACGCGACGTACCCGTCGGGCCGGACGAGCCGAGGTGCCGCCCCCTCGCGGCCCTCGACCCGTCCGGCCCACCCGGCCGGCACCGCCGCGCCGACCAGGACCGCGCGGCCGTCCGCACTCGCCGGGACGTCGGTCGCGCGGCCGGCGATCCCGGGGTACGCCACCCCGATGCCGGACAGCTCCGCGGCGACCGCGCGGCGGGCCTCGGGGACGGCCAGCAGTTCCATGACGACCGCCCGGACGGCCACCGCGTCCGGATCGGGGACGCCGAGGACCGCCTGGGCCCTCGTGCTGACCAGGACGCGCGCCGCGACCGGGTGGCGCTCGTCGTGGTAGCTGTCGAGCAGCCCGGCCGGTGCCGTGCCGCGGACCGTCGCCGCCAGCTTCCAGCCCAGGTTCACCGCGTCCTGCAGGCCCAGGTTGAGCCCCTGGCCGCCGACCGGGAGGTGGACGTGCGCGGCGTCGCCGGCGAACAGCACCCGGCCGTGGCGGTAGCGCTCCAGCTGCCGGGAGGCGTCGCCGAAGCGGGACGCCCACAGCACGTCGCCCACCCGGATCTCCGGTCCGTGCGCGGCGGTCAGCGCGCGCTGCACCTCGCCGGCGGTGACCGGGGCGTCGCGGCCGAGCCGTTGCTGCTCCTCGCCGAAGACGATCGTGCGGTAGCGGCCGCCGGACAGCGGCAGCAGGTACCCCGACCCAGAGGAAGGCAGCTGCCAGTCCTCGGCCAGGCCGGCGGGCTTGGCCGACAGGGTGAGGTCCGCGACGACCAGGGAGATCCGCGCCGGGCGGCCGGGGAACGCCGCGCCCAGCAGCGTCCGGACGGTGCTGTGCCCGCCGTCGGCGGCGACCAGCCAGCCGGCCCGGTGCTCGCGGCCGCCCGCGGTGACCGTGACGCCCTCGTCGTCCTGGCTCACCGCGGTGACGGCCGCGTTCCGCAGCACCGGCGTGCGCAGCCGCGCCTCGATCGCCGCCGTGACGTGGGCCTGTTCCACGCCGAGCTGGTACGGGAAGCACGTCGGCAGGTCGCGGTAGTCGATCGGGACGCCGGAGAAGTGCCCGGCGGGCAGCTTCGCCTGGACGTGCGGCTCGATCGCGGCGAGCAGGCCGCGGTCGGCCAGCACCTCGACCGACCGGGGCTGCAGGCCGAGCGCCTTCGACTGCGCGGTGGGCTCGGCGTCGCGCTCGAGGACCAGGACGTCGACGCCGGCGCGTTCCAGCTCGAACGCGGTGAGCAGGCCGGCCGGGCCCGCGCCGGCGACCAGGACGTCAGGCATCGAGGTTCTCCTTGCGGAGGTACCAGACGTGCCAGGCGATCAGCACGGCCAGCGCGCCGAACCAGGCCACGTTCGTGACCAGCGCGATGAGGTCGATCGGCAGCGTGTAGACGAGCACGATGTGCACCACCGCGCTGCCCAGCAGCACCGCCCCCCACGCGGCGGTGTTGATCCGCAGGCCCCGCCGGAACCGGGCGTCGGTGTCCCAGCGCGCCGCCCACGCGTCCGCCCCTTCGGCGCCGCGCTTGATCTCGGCGATCGTGCGGCCGAGCGTCAGCTGCGCCGGGCGGCCGACGAAGACCGTCACCAGCATCCAGGCGCCGAACAGGCCGCCCAGCGCCGCCGTCCAGCCTTCGCGGATCACCAGCGTGCGCGGGTCGTCCGACAGCAGGCCGAGCACCACCGAAAGCACCAGGACGCTCAGCGTGACCAGGGCGACGAGGTCGACCTTGCGGGTGCGCGCGATGGTCCACAGCACGTACGGCGCGGCCACCAGGACGCCCGCCATCAGCGCCCACCACTGGCTCACCCCGGCGGCGCGCAGGCCGTAGAACAGTGCCATCGGCACGATCACTTCGAACACGACGTTGCGCACGTTGGCGCGCACGACCCGGCGCAGGCCGGCGTCCGGTTCGGTCTTCTGCTCGATCATCATTCGGTGTCCCCAGTGGATTCGGGTGCGGTGGCCCGCACGTACAGGTCGGCGAGCTCGCGGCCGATGCGCGCGAGTTCGGCCGGTTCGGGCACGTTCGCCGCGGCGGTCGCGACGACGGCGTCGAGCCCGGAGGTGAAGGAGAGCGCCGCGGTCCGGACGTCGAAGGAGCCGAACGCGCCGGCCGCCTGCCCGCTGCGGAAGTGCTCTTCGAACAGGGCGAGCCGCCCGTCGACGGCGGTGCTGCGCGTGCCGGCGTTCTTGACGAGGTCGATCAGCGCCCGCAGCTCGGTGGCGTGCTCGCCGACGAGCTCGACGTTCGCCTCGACGAAGGCCCGCAGCTGGGCGACGTGCCCCACGGCGGCGTCGATGCGGGGCTGCATGAACGCCCCGGTCACCTCTTCGATCTCGGTGATGCACGCCTTGAGCAGGTCTTCCTTGCCCGCGAAGTGGTAGCTGATCATGCCGGTGCTCGAGAGGCCGGCGTGCTTCGCGATCCGGCTGAACGACGCCTTGAGGTAGCCGGCTTCGGCGATCACGGCGATCGCGGCCCGCACGATCTGGGCGCGCCTGCCGGACTCCGTGAACGTTCTTGCTCGCATGAGCAAAATTTAGCTCAGTCGAGCAAATCTGACAAGTTGCCTGGTCAGCGCGTGGAAAGGGGGTGCGTCAGGCGGAGGCGGTGCCTTCGACGACCTGGTTGCGGCCCGCGTCCTTGGCCCGGTACAGGGCCTTGTCGGCGGCCTGCAGCAGCCGGTCGACGGCCGTGCCGCCGTCCGGGTAGGTGGCGACGCCGATGGAGGCGGACAGCCCGCCGATCGCCCGGACGTGGGTGCCGTCCTCGTACTCGACCCGCAGCGACTCGATCGCCGAGCGGATGCGCTCGGCCACCGCGAGCACCGCCGCCGGCCCGATGTCCGGCAGCAGGACGACGAACTCCTCGCCGCCGAACCGGCCGACCGAGTCGTAGTCGCGCACGGCGCTCTTGATCGTCGCCGCGACCGCGCGCAGCACGGTGTCACCCGCGAGGTGGCCGTGCTCGTCGTTGATCAGCTTGAAGTAGTCCAGGTCGATCATCAGCACGCCGAAGGTGCTGCGCGTGCTGCGCTGGGCGCGGGCCAGTTCGCGCGAAGCGAGCAGGTGCCACCCGGTCGTGTTGAACAGGCCGGTCTTCTCGTCGGTCGTCGCGGCGATCTCCAGCTGCTTGATCAGCACCGCCCGGTGCAGCACCAGCAGCGGCGGCACGATCGCGACGGCGAGCGCGGGCAGGGTCGCCAGCGTCAAGGCCGTGAGGAGGCCCAGGCAGAGCGTCGCGACCTCGAGGAGGTTGTCGCCGAGGCCGCCGAAGAACGCTTTCACCGTGCGTTTGGTGATCGTCAGCGCCGGGACGATGGTGATCGCCGCGACCAGGAAGTAGGTCACCGCGGCCAGCGTGATGGCCGTGACGCCGCGCCAGCCGGAGGTGAGCGCCCCGTACATGTCCGGGACGCCGAGGCGGCTCAGGACGAGTTCGGCGGAGTAGCAGGTGATGACGACCAGTGTGGCGTTCAGCGTGGTCCGGAACGGCGGGACGCGCTTGATCCGCGCGAGGCTGCGCGTCGCGAGGTGCAGGTAGAGGACACCGATCAAGGCGGCGACGAGCGCGGGCGGCAGGAGCAGCACCCCGGCGAACGTCCAGACCGACGTCAGGTTGATGTGCGGGGTGTCGGACACCAGACGTCGGACGCGTTCGATCTTCCGCCCCAGTTCGGCCTGGAGGACACCGAGGCACGCGAGGACGCCGAAGACGGCCAGATCCCACCCGCGCGTGGGCACCTCGACGGCGGTCCAGACGGTGGCGATCAGCGCGGCCGATTCGACGAGGAAGCAGTAGAAGATCAGCGATCCGCGCTGCTGCCAGAGGGTCCAGTGAGCAGGGTTCAGCGCCCCACGGATCCGGCCCGCGCGGGGTTCGGCCGGACGGGCGCCGTCCATACTCAAGGCGGTGCAACTCCCCTGGGTGATCCGACGATCCGCATCCACCCCACCACACCGGGCGGCCGCGATCGATGATTGCCACACGTTCGGAGCAGTGAAGGGAGGCCGCCGCCATGCGCAACCGCGAGTCCTGAGCCTTCCCGAAGCCCGCGCGAACCGCCGGAGGGAGGCCGTCATGCGCAATCGCGAGTCCTGAGCCGATGTGGGGCCTTGTCCGCCCTGCCCGCCTGCCTGCTTGTCCGCTTGTCCGCGAGAGGAGAGCCGTCGTGCGCAACCGCGAGTCGTGACCCCGGGTTTGTCCGGTTTTGTCCGCCACCACGAGCCGAGAGGAGCTGTCGTGCGCAATCGCGAGTCCTGACGTTGATGTGACCCCCGTTCGCCTGTGCCCGGAAGGAGAGCTGCTGTGCGTAACCGCGAGTCCTGAGCCCGATGTCCGCCTGTCCGACCGCGTGCCGGAAGGAGAAGTGCCGTGCGCAACCGCGAGTCCTGAACTGCCGTCCGCCTGCCTGACCGCGTGCTGGAAGGAGATGTGCCGTGCGTAACCGCGAGTCCTGAGCCCGATGTCCGCCTGTCCGACCGCGTGCCGGAAGGAGAAGCGCTGTGCGAAATCGCGAGTCCTGAACCTATCGCCCACCTGCCAGCCATGCGCGGAAGGAGAGCCGCCGTGCGCAACCGCGAGTCCTGAGCTGCCGCCCACCTGCCCGATCACGCGCCGGAAGGAGAAATGCCGTGCGCAACCGCGAGTCGTGACCCCCGCCGTGGATCCCGTCCGTTCCCGAGAGAGGAAACGTCACCATGCGCAACCGTGAGTCGTGAAATCCCGCCGGAGGAGGATCCGGCCAACCCCGCGTCCGCGGGCCCGGGTGGGGCCGCTCAGGCGGTCGCGCCGCCGTCGACCACCAGGTCGTGCCCCACGGTGAAGGCGGCTTCGTCCGAAGCCAGCCACAGCACCGCGGCGGCCACCTCGGCGGTGGCACCCACCCGGCCCAGCGGAATCGCGTCCTTCAGCCGCGCCGCCCGGTCGGCGTCCGTCTCGCCGGGGCGCCGGGACATGTCCGTGTCGGTCGCGCCCGGGCTGACGGCGTTGATGCGCACCCCGTCGGCGATGTGGTCGCGCGCCGCCGTCCTGGTCAGCGCGCTCACTGCGGCCTTCGACGCCGCGTAGGCCGCCATGTTCGGCAGCCTGCCGTGCGCGCCGATGTTCGACGCCATGTTGACGATCGCGCCGCCGCCGTGCGCCCGCATGTGCGCGACCTCGTGCTTCAGGCACAGCCACGTCCCGGTGACGTTCGTGGCCAGCACCGCGCCGAAGCCGTCCTCGTCGAGGTCCGCGGCCGCCGCCGGCGACCCGAGGATGCCCGCGTTGTTGAAGGCGACATCCAGCCCGCCGTGCCGCGCGACGACCATCTCCACCATCCGCGCCACGTCCGCGGAGTCGGTCACGTCGACGGTCACCGCACTCGCGCCGCCGCCGATCTCCGCCACCGCGGACGCCAGCCGCCGCTCGTCGCGCCCGGCGACGATCACGGTCGCGCCTTCGCCCGCGAACGCCCGCGCCGTCGCCCGTCCGATGCCCGAGCCGCCACCGGTCACCAGGACGACCTTGCCCGCGAAACGTGCCCCCATCGTGTGCCTTCTTTCTGGTCCGGTCATTCTTGAATGAGGAGTCGGAGCGCCTGCGAGACGGCCGCGTTCACCCGGCGCACCGCATCGGTGCCCTTGCCCAGGACCCGCAGGCCCTGCAGCACGGTGAGCAGGAAACGCGCCAGCGTTGCCGGGTCGCTGCCTGCCGGGAGTTCGTCCTGGGCCTTGGCGCGTTCCAGCGCCATGGTGAGCGCGACCTCGAGCGTGTCCCAGCTGCGCTCCACCACGCGCGCGACGTCCGCGTCGTGGGGGAGCAGCTCGATCGCCGCGTTGACGACGAAGCAGCCCATTCTCGTGGCGTCGCCGAGGATTTCTGCGGTGTAGCTCTCGAACAGCCGGCGCACCGCGGCCACCCCGGAACCCGGCTCCGACAGCTGCGCCATCACCCGCGCGTCGGTGCGTTCCGCGTACCGCTTCAACGCCGTGACGTACAGGTCGTGCTTCGTGCCGAAGGTGGCGTACAGGCTGGCCTTGGCGACGCCGAGGTGCGTGACGAGGTCGCTGACGGACGTCGCCTCGTACCCCTGCCGCCGGAAGAGCGTGAGGGCGCCGTCGCAGGCTTCGCCGACGTCGAACTCCTTGACTCGGGACATGATCGAGACCCTAGCCGTATCGAGAACGCTCGGTCAAATATGCGGGCGGCGGTGTGTCGCGTCCGGTGACGCCGCGTGCGGTGGCACTATGGCTGCTTCGACCGGCCCGAGGGGGTGAGCGATGCAGGATCGGCTGACGCTGCCGCCGACCGTCGTCGCCACCCACCTGCGCTCCTGCGCCGAAGAACTCGCCGCCGGCCTGCGCTGCGGCGGCCCGGGTGCCACGACGGCCGAGCTCACCGACGTCGTCGCCCAGCTGGTCGCCGGCCAGGAAGCCATCTCGCACGCGCTGGCCGGCCTCGCCGCCCGCGTCGAAGGCGGTTCGGCCGCGCTCGCCGCGGCTCCGCCGCTGGACGTCGAGGTGGTCACCGAGGTGCTCCGCGCGGCCGCGATCGCCTCCCGCTGCTCGGCGGAGGCGCTCGACGAGGTCACGCCGTCGTTCGAATGTGTGAGCGAATCGGTCTCGCCTGACACCCGTTTGTAGCTGTCGATCCGCCGTGGCCGCTGTCTAGCCTGGGAGCTGCGGAGGTGGCACGGATGCGCGCAGTGTGGACGGGCACGATCGGGTTCGGCAGTTACGCCATCCCGGTGAAGGCGTACAGCGCCACCGAAGAGCGGGAGAGCCCGCTGCACCAGGTGCACGAGACCGACGGCGGCCGCGTCCGGGTGAAGCGCGTGTGCGAGGTCGACGGCGCCGAGGTGCCGCCCGGCGAGATGGTCCACGGCTACCCCGTCCCGGGTGGCGACGTCGTCCTGCTGACCGACCACGAGCTGGCCTCGCTCCCGATGCCCGGCCGCACGATCGCCATCCGCGGCTTCACGCCGCTGGCCGACGTCGACCCGCTCTGGTTCGCGAAGAGCTACTACCTCGAACCCGAACCGGCGGGCACGAAGCCGTACGTGCTGTTCAGCGAGGCCCTCCAGCAGTCGGGCCGGCTCGCGCTGGTCACCGTCGCGCTGCGCCGCCGCGAGACGCTGGGCGCACTGCGCGTGCGCGACCAAGTGATCGTGCTGGAGACGATGCGCTGGCCGGACGAGGTGCGCACCCCCGACTTCCCGTTCCGGCACGCCGACGTCGACCTCCGCCCCGGCGAGCTGCGGCGCGCGGTGAACCTGGTCGAGGAGCTGACCGGCGAGTTCGACCCCGGCCGCTACCCCGACCGTTACCGCGAGGCCTTCCAGGCGTTGGTCCAGGCGAAGATCGACGGCGCCGAGGTCGTCCAGCCGACGGCCGCCGAGCAGACCGAGGGAGTGACCCGCCTCCTGGCGGCGTTGCAGGAGAGCGCCGCCGAAGCGGAGGACGCCCGCAACGCAGCCGTCACGAAGGCCAAAGCGGCTGCTGCGAGGGCCGCGAAGGCGCGTACGACGGCGAAGCGCGCGGCGACGCGAAGCCGCACGAAGACGTCTTGAGTATTACTACCCACGGGTAATTGAGGGTTCTCACACTCAACCCGCCACCCTCCGGCGCGGCAGACTTCCTCCTGTCAGCGGGTACCGGACCGCTGACGAGGGGGGAAGTCCGGACGGCCCCTGGGGAGGTGAGCCGTCCAGACGCCAGGGTTCCGGGGCGGGCCGAAGGAGGAGCGGCCCGTTTCCGGAACCCGTCCCGCACCGCGGGGAGGCGGCGCGGGACGCCAAGGGGGTGTCCGAAGGCTGCCGTGGAGGGATCGAGGGGTCTCCACGGCAGCCTTCAGGCGTCGGCGACCCGGATCAGCAGGTCGGCGGCCAGCCGGAGCAGCTGCTGCTCGGTGGGCGACAACGTCGATTCGAGCGCGCCGGCCAGCCAGCGTTCGCGCTCGGCGCTGTACTCGCGCAGCGCGGCGAGGCCGTCGGCGTTGATGCTGATCCGCGAGCGGCGCCCGTCTTCGGGATCCGGCTCCCGTTCGATCAGGCCCCGGATGGTCAGCGCCGCCAGGATCCGGGTGAGCGACTGCGGCTGCAGCCGTTCCGCCTCGGCCAGCTCGGTCGGTGTCTGCGTGCCCGCCCGGTAGAGCCGGCTCAGCACCGCGAGCAGGGCCGGCCCCAGCGTGGCCTGGTTGGCCTCGGCACGCATCCGCCAGTTCAGCCGGCCGACCCCTTCGCGCAGCCGCCGGGCCAGGTCGGCGAGCTCGGCGTCCGCGGTGATCCGCGCGGCGATCTCGTCCAGGGTCCGGGCCGGTTCGGTCTGCATGCCCCCACATTAGGTGGTTCCCGCCACCAGCCGGGCATAACGCCCGCCGCGCGCCAGCAGTTCTTCGTGCGTCCCCCTTTCGGTGATCCGGCCCTCGTCCAGCACCACGATCTGGTCCGCGTGCTCCACAGTGGACAGCCGGTGCGCGATCGTCAGCGTCGTGCGGCCCGCGGCGAGCCGGTCGAGCTCGGCCTGCACGGAGCGTTCGGTGCGGGTGTCCAGCGCGCTGGTCGCCTCGTCGAGGATGAGCACCGGCGGGTTGCGCAACAGGATCCGGGCGATCGCCATCCGCTGCTTCTCGCCGCCGGAGAACCGGTAGCCCCGCTGGCCGACGACCGTGTCGTACCCCTCCGGCAGCGCGGCCAGGGTGTCGTGGATGTGCGCGGCCTTCGCCGCCCGCTCGATCTCGTCGTCCGTCGCATCCGGCTTGGCGAAGCGGAGGTTTTCGCGCACGGTGTCGTGGAAGAGGTAGGTCTCCTGCGAGACCAGCCCGACGCCCGCCGCGAGCGACGCCAGCGTGACCTCCCGGACGTCGGTGCCGTCGATCGTCACCGAACCACTGCTCACCTCGTACAACCGCGCGACGAGGTAGGCGAGCGTCGTCTTGCCCGAGCCGGTCGAGCCGACCAGTGCCGTCGTGGTCCCGGCCGGCACGTCGAGATCGATGTCCTGCAGCGTCGGCGGGCCGTCTTCGGTGTAGCGGAAGGAGACGCCCCGCATCGAGACGTCGCCGCGGCGCACCTCCAGCTCACGCGCGCCGGGCTTGTCCGCGATCTCCACCGGCAGGTCCATGACCTCGAAGATGCGGCCGAACAGCGCCTTCGACGTCGCCACGTTCTGCCCGATGCTCTGCATCGCGCTCGCCGGCGCGACCAGCCGGTTCAGCATGCTGGTGAACGCCACGACGGTGCCGAGGGAGATCGGCGACGCACCGCCCGCCAGCGCCAGCCCGGCGATCCAGTAGACCAGCGCCGGGATCACGGTGAGGCTCATCGCCCGCGACGCCGTCTGCCAGCGACCGGCCAGCGCGGCCGCCCGCTCCAGCGACGCGATCTCCCGCGATTCCGCCCCGAAGCGCTCGCGCATCGCCCGCTCGTTGCCCATCGTCTTCGCGAGCAGCACCCCGGTGACCGACAGGGACTCCTCGACCATCGTCGTCAGCCGCGCCATCCGGCGGGTGCGGCCGCGGGCCAGGTGCCGCCGCTTCTTGCCCAGCCGCAGCGTAAACAGCAGGAACAGCGGCACGACGACCAGCGAGAGCGCCGCGAGCTGCCAGTCGAGCAGCACCAGGGCCACCGCGATGGCGATCGTCGTGGTCGCGTTCTGCACCATCGACCCGGCGGTCGTGGTGATCACGTTGTCCACCCCGCCGATGTCGTTGAACACCCGCGAGAGCACTTCGCCGCTTTTCGTCCGCGTGAAGAAGCCGAGCGACATCCGCTGCAGGTGGCCGTAGACCGAGACGCGCAGCTCGTTCATCACCCGCTGCCCGATGGTGTTGGACAGCCCGGTGGTGGCGACGCCGAGCGAGCCGCTGCCGACCGCGCAGACGATCATCCCGGCCGCCAGCAGGCTGATCAGCAGCGTGTCGCGGTGGGGCAGGGCGGTGTCGAGAATCTCGCGCAGCAGGAACGGCGAGACGACGCCGAGGCCCGCCTGCACGACGATCAGCGCGAACAGCGCGCCGAGCGGCCCTCGGTGCGGGCGGAACAAGCCGGCGATCCGACGCAGCGGCACCGGTTCGTCGGTGTCGCCTGCCGGTTCGCGCAGGACGGGGACTGAGGTCATGCACCCATGTTTACTAAATTTCGCCCCGACCGCCACCGATTTTCTTGCAATCACCCGGAAGTGCGTCGAACGGTACTTAACCTACGCGTACTACTGCGTGCACACCCGCAGAGGGAACGAGCCGGAGCGACTACCCTCGACAGAGCCGGCCGAGTCCGGCGCGCCACCATCGACCCAGCTGGAGCGTGCACACCCGTGTTCGACACCCTCTCCGATCGGCTCACCGCCGCCCTGCAGACGCTCACGCGCAAGGGCAAGCTGTCCGACGCCGACATCGACGCCACCGCGCGCGAGATCCGCATCGCGCTGCTGGAGGCCGACGTCGCCCTCGGCGTGGTCAAGACCTTCATCGCGAGGATCAAGGAGCGGGCGAAGGGTGCCGAGGTCTCCCAGGCGCTCAACCCCGCGCAGCAGGTCATCAAGATCGTCAACGAGGAGCTCGTCGGGATCCTCGGCGGCGAGACGCGCCGGCTCAACCTGGCCAAGACCCCGCCGACCGTGATCATGCTGGCCGGTCTGCAAGGTGCCGGTAAGACCACGCTCGCCGGCAAGCTCGCGATGTGGCTGAAGAAGCAGGGCCACGCGCCGATGCTGGTCGCCTGCGACCTCCAGCGCCCGAACGCCGTCACGCAGCTGCAGGTCGTCGGCGAGCGCGCCGGCGTCGTCACCTTCGCGCCCGAGCCCGGCAACGGCGTCGGCGACCCGGTGGACGTCGCCCGCCGGGCCATCGCCGAAGCCAAGCACGCCCAGCACGACGTCGTCGTGGTCGACACCGCGGGCCGCCTGGGCGTCGACGAAGAGCTGATGAAGCAGGCCGCCGACATCCGCGACGCCGTCGAGCCGGACGAGGTCCTGTTCGTCGTCGACGCGATGATCGGCCAGGACGCCGTGACCACGGCGGAGGCGTTCCGCGACGGCGTCGGCTTCACCGGCGTCGTGCTCACGAAGCTCGACGGTGACGCCCGCGGTGGTGCCGCGCTGAGCGTCCGCGAGGTCACCGGCCAGCCGATCCTCTTCGCCTCCAACGGCGAGAAGCTCGAGGACTTCGACACCTTCCACCCGGACCGGATGGCGTCGCGGATCCTCGGCATGGGTGACGTGCTCACCCTGATCGAGCAGGCCGAGCAGGCCTTCGACCAGGACCAGGCCGAGAAGGCCGCGGCGAAGCTCTCCAGCGGCCAGCTCACCCTGGAGGACTTCCTCGAGCAGATGCTCGCGGTCCGCAAGATGGGCCCGATCGGCAACCTGCTCGGCATGCTCCCGGGTGCCGGCCAGATGAAGGACCAGCTGGCCCAGGTCGACGACAAGCACCTGGACAAGCTGCAGGCGATCATCCGCGGCATGACCCCGGCCGAGCGCGAAGACCCGAAGATGATCAACGGGTCGCGGCGGCTGCGCATCGCCAACGGCTCCGGCGTCACCGTCCGCGAGGTCAACGACCTGGTCAACCGGTTCTTCGAGGCCCGCAAGATGATGGCCCAGATGGCCGGCCGGTTCGGCTTCGGCGGCGGGGGCGGCTCGAAGTCCCGCAAGGGCAAGAAGGGGAAGAAGGGCCGCGGCCCCACGCCCCCCAAGGTCCGCGGCGGCTTCCCCGGCGGCATGCCGATGCTGCCGCCGGGCGGTGGGATGCCGGGCGGGATGCCCGATCTTTCCCAGCTCGGCGGCATGAACGACGTCCCGGGCTTCGACCCGTCGAAGTTCAAGCTCCCGAAGAACCCCAAGGACAATTGAGCACCGCGCTCCACGCCGCCGGGGTGATCCTGCCCGGCGGCGAGCCGGGGGAGCTGTGGATCACCGGCGGCCGGATCTCGTTCGAGCCGGTGCCGGACGCCGAGACGCTCGGCCGGGACGTCTTCCTCGTGCCCGGCCTGGTCGACGCGCACTGCCACCCCGGCATCGGCGTCGGCGGCCCCGTGTCCCTCGAAGAGGCCGCCGAGCAGGCGATCACCGACCGGAACGCGGGCACGCTGCTCATCCGCGACTGCGGGCTCCCGATCGACGTCCGGCCGCTGCAGGCGCGGGCCGACCTGCCGACGATCATCCGCGCCGGACGGCACCTCGCGCTGGCCAAGCGGTACATCCCCGGCCTCGGCATCGAGCTGGAGGACCCGTCGCTGCTGCCGGAAGCGGTGGCCGGGCAGGCGCGGGACGGCGACGGCTGGGTCAAGCTCGTCGGCGACTGGATCGACCGCGGAGCGGGCGACCTCGCACCGCTGTGGCCGGACGACGTCCTGGCCGAAGCGGTCAAGGTCGCGCACGAGAACGGCGCCCGCGTCACCGCGCACGTGTTCGGCGAAGCGGCGTTGCCGGGGCTGATCGCGTCCGGCATCGACTGCCTGGAGCACGGCACCGGGCTGAGCGCCGACCAGCTGGCCGAGCTCGCGCGCCACGACGTCGCCCTGGTCCCGACGCTGATCAACATCGAGAACTTCCCGGGCATCGCCGACAAGGCGGGCAAGTACCCGGCGTACGCCGCGCACATGCGCGCGCTGCACGCCGGCGTCGGCGAGATGGTCGCTTCGGCCATCGAAGCCGGTGTGCGCGTCTTCGCGGGCAGCGACGCCGGGGGCATGGTCGAGCACGGCAGGCTCGTCGACGAGATCGAGGCGCTCCACCGCGCCGGCATGACCCGCGAGCAGGCCCTCGCGAGCGCGTCCTGGGCCGCCCGGGACTGGCTCGGCCACCCCGGCATCGCCGACGGCGCGCCCGCCGACCTGCTCGTCTACCCGGCCGATCCGCGCGAGGACCTGGGCGTCCTCCGGCATCCTTCGCACATCGTGCTCGGCGGCGTCGTCCACGCCTAGACCCCCGCCGATTTCCTTGCGGGGTCGGCACTTTAGCGTGGGGCGCGTGACGGACGACGACGGCGCACGGCGCGTGCTGGGAGCGCACTGGTGTTTCGTGGCGTTCTTCGCCGGCATCGCCGGCTACTACCTGACCAACCTGATCATCGCCGCGGCGGTCAACCGCAACGTCGGCGAGTTCGACCCCCTGGAGCTGCACGACATCGGGCCGCTCCTGATCCTGGCGTTCGTGCCCAACCTGCTGCTCGGCCTCGGCCCGGCGGCCGGCTCGTGGCGGTGGGGGCGGGGGCTGCGGGCCGACTTCGGCCTCAAGCCGACCTGGCGCGACGTCCGGATCGGCCTCGCCTGCGGGGTGCTCGCGCTGGTCGTCGGCTACCTGCTCAACCTGATGCTGATCGCGGTCTACGGCGCCGACGACGGCTCGGACAGCCCGCTGACCGACCTCGCCGACACCTTCGACGGCGACACGGTGTGGCTGGTGCTCGCGGCCTTGATCGTCATCGCCGGCGCGCCGATCACCGAGGAACTGCTGGTCCGCGGCACGCTGTGGAACGCGCTGTCGGTGCACCGGGTCCCGCCGTGGGTGGTGCTCGTGCTCACCTCGCTCGTGTTCGCCCAGCTGCACGGCGAGCCGACCCGCACCATCGCGCTGTTCGGCCAGGGCATCGCGATGGGGCTGGCCCGGCACCTGTCCGGCCGGGTCAGCGCCGGGGTGATCGCGCACGCGGCGAACAACCTCCCGCCCGCGGTGCTCCTGTTCGTCGCGCACTGAACGTTGCGAAGTTCGATGGACAGTAGCTGGACGGATACTGTGCGATCACATCCCGGCGGCTAGGCTCGGCATCTGGAGCCGAGCGACGCGGAGGGCAAGGCGTGACCACTTCCCAGCCCCGGGACCCGGCTGCCGACGCCACGCCGTTGCCCGAGCCCGAGGAGCCCGCCGCGACCGCCTTCCTGCCGCCCGCGCCGCGGCACCGGTGGGGCTTCGGGGCCTTCTTGCTGGTCGAGGCCGTGCTGCTGGCCTCCGCGGCCTTCGTGTCGGTCCTCGTCGGCGACACCGGACCCGGACCGCTGCCGATGCGCGTCGTGCTGCTCGGCACCATGCTGCCGACGATGATCGCGGCCGGCGTCGCGGTGCTGATCACCTTCGTCCGCGGCAACGGGCCGGTGGCCGACCTGCGGCTCGAGTGGCGCTGGGCCGACGTGAAGACCGGGCTGCGGTACGGCTGCGTCGGGCTCGTCTTCACCACGATCGCCGCCTACCTGTGGACGCACCTGGTCGGCGACGCGAACGCGACGTCGGCGATCAGCGCGCTGGTCGAGGACCGGCGGATGTCGGTTCCGGCGGCCCTGGTGATGTTCGTCTACCTCTGGCTGCTGGGCCCGATCTGCGAGGAGGTCATCTACCGCGGCCTGCTCTGGGGCGCGGCCGAGCAGCTGCAGTGGCGCAGCGAGCGCTGGGGCCGGATCGCGGCGTTCCTGCTGTCGACGGCGGTGTTCGCGGCCAGCCACCTCGAGCCACTGCGGACGACGTTGCTGCTGGTCATCGCGGTGCCGATCGGTCTGGTGCGGCTGGTCACCGGCCGCCTGCCGGGCAGTATCGTGGCGCACCAGGTGAACAACTTCCTGCCGGCGCTGACCATCCTGCTCGGGGCGCTCGGGGTGGCCTCTTTCTAGGTGCGCGGGTGCCGTCTGGCAGAATAGGTCACTGCCTGCTTCCGCCGGACCCTCTCACCGTGCGAAAGCTCCTGACCTTCGGGTGCCCGCGTCCGTGTCCCCACTCGGCCCGCGTGCGCCCAGCCCAGCACCAGAGAGATTCGAGGAGAACCCACACCCGTGGCCGTCAAGATCAAGCTGCAGCGCCTCGGCAAGATCCGTGCGCCGTACTACCGCATCATCGTCGCCGACGCGCGCACCCGCCGGGACGGCAAGGCCATCGAGACGATCGGCAAGTACCACCCGAAGGAAGAGCCGAGCCTGATCGAGGTCGTCTCCGAGCGCGCCCAGTACTGGCTGGGTGTCGGCGCGCAGCCGACCGAGCCGGTCCAGCGCCTGCTGGAGATCACCGGTGACTGGCAGAAGTTCAAGGGCCTGCCGGGTGCCGAGGGCACCCTGAAGGTGGCCGAGCCGAAGCCGTCCAAGCAGGACCTGTTCAACGCGGCGCTGGCCGCGGCCGGCGAGGAGCCCTCCACCGAGGCCACCACGCCGAAGAAGAAGTCCACCCCGAAGAAGGCCGAGGCCGAGAAGGCGGAGGCCGCTGAGGGCGAGAAGTCCGAGTGAGTTTCCTCGCGGACTCCCTCGAGCACCTGGTGCGCGGGATCGTCGACAACCCGGACGAGGTCCGGGTCGAGCTGCTGACCACGCGCCGTGGCCGCACGCTCGAGGTGCACGTGCACCCCGACGACCTCGGCAAGGTGATCGGCCGGGGTGGTCGCACGGCGACCGCCCTGCGCACCGTCATGGGCGGCATCGGTGGCCGCGGCGTCCGCGTGGACGTCGTCGACACCGACCGCTGAGCGCCTTTTCGGAAACGGTCAGGATGGACGTCGTAGTCGGCCGCATCGCGAAGGCGCACGGCATCCGCGGGGAACTCGCCGTGGACGTGCGCACGGACTCGCCGGAAGAGCGGTTCAAGGTCGGTGCGGCCGTCACGACGAAGCTGCGTGACGGCAGCAAAAGGGAACTCACCATCGCAGCCGCCCGCGAACACAGCGGGCGGCTGCTGGTGCGTTTCGAGGAGGTGCTGACCCGCGACGTCGCCGAGACGCTGCGGGGTGCGCTCCTGCTCGCCGACACGGACACGCTGCCGCCGACTTCGGACCCCGACGAGTTCTACGACCACGAGCTGGCCGGCCTGCGGGCCGAGCTGGCCGACGGCACGGTCGTGGGCAAGGTCGTCGAGATCGTCCACTCACCCGCCGGCGAGCTGCTGGAGCTGGACGTGGACGGGCGTGACGTGCTGGTGCCGTTCGTCCGCGCGATCGTCCCCACCGTGGACGTCGCGGGCGGCCGGGTCGTGCTCGACCCGCCGGAAGGGCTCCTGGACGCCTGATGCGGATCGACGTCGTCACGATCTTCCCCGAGTACCTCGACCCGCTGCGCGCCGCGCTGCTGGGCCGGGCGATCGACCGCGGCCTCATCGAGGTCGGCGTGCACGACCTGCGCGACTGGACGCACGACGTGCACCGCGCGGTCGACGACGCGCCGTACGGCGGTGGCCCGGGCATGGTGATGAAGCCGCAGATCTGGGGGCCGGCGCTGGACGACGTCTGCACGTCCGAGACGCGGCTCGTCGTGCCGACGCCGGCCGGGCGGCCGTTCACGCAGGAGCTGGCGCACGCGTACGCGGCGGAGAAGCACCTGGTGTTCGCCTGCGGCCGCTACGAGGGCATCGACCAGCGGGTCGTCGACGACGCGGCCCGGCGGATGCCGGTCGACGAGGTGTCGATCGGCGACTACGTCCTGGTCGGCGGCGAGGCGGCGGTGCTGGTCATCGTCGAGGCCGTCGTCCGGCTGCTGCCCGGGGTGCTCGGCAACGCCCGCTCGGCCGCCGAGGACTCCTTCTCCGACGGCCTGCTCGAAGGGCCCAGCTACACGCGCCCGGAGGTGTGGCGGGACCTGGCCGTGCCGGACGTGCTGCGGTCGGGCAACCACGCGCTGATCGACCGCTGGCGGCGTGACCAGGCCCTCGAGCGCACCGCCCGCCGCCGCCCGGATCTCCTGGCGGCGCTGCCGGAAGGTAGTCTCGACAAGCACGATCGCGGGGTCCTGGAGGGCTTGGACCCCGAGCAGGCCGAGGGCCGGTTCTCCCGGCCCGATCCCGGTCTGTAATACTTGACAGGTTGGCGTGAGTGGACCTCCTCGTCCACGAGCCCGCCATCAGCCCCCCGGGTCGCCCGCAGCGGCACCGTTGCGCGCCCGGGATCTGTACGCAAGCCATACGAAGACGAGGACGGACCACCGATGAACACCCTGGACGCGCTGGACAAGCAGTCGCTGCGTTCCGACATCCCGGACTTCCGCCCGGGCGACACGCTCAAGGTGAGTGTCCGCGTCATCGAGGGCAACCGCGAGCGCAACCAGGTCTTCCAGGGCGTGGTCATCCGCCGTCAGGGCGGTGGCATCCGGGAGACCTTCACCGTTCGCAAGATCTCCTTCGGTGTCGGCGTGGAGCGCACCTTCCCGGTGCACTCGCCGAACATCGCCGAGGTCGAGGTCCACAAGCGCGGTGACGTGCGGCGCGCGAAGCTGTACTACCTGCGTGACCTGCGCGGCAAGAAGGCCAAGATCAAGGAGCGCCGCGAGAACCGCGAGACGGCGTCGGCTAACTGAGTCACCACTCGGTTACCGGTAGCCTGACGACGTGGCCGAACCCGTGTCCCAGAACGCTCCCGAGGATGACCCCGATCGCTCCGAAGAGGACAAGCCCAGGCTGTCCCGCTCCGAGGAGCGCGGGGGATCCCGTCGGCGGCGAGCCAAGCCCGCCAAGAAACGGTCGTTCTGGAAGGAACTGCCGATCCTGCTCGTGATCGCCCTGGTGCTCACGATCCTGATCCAGACATTCCTCGCGAAGGTCTTCATGATCCCTTCGGGCTCCATGGAGGCCACCCTGCACGGGTGTCCCGGGTGCACCGGAGACCGGATCCTCGTCGACCGGGTCACCTACGACTTCACGGAGCCCGGCCCAGGTGACGTGATCGTCTTCAAGGGCCCGCCCGCGTGGATCAACAACGAGATCGCGCCGCAGGAGTCGAGCAACATCATCGTCCAGGGCCTGCGCGGGCTCGGCTCGCTGGTCGGGTTCGCCCCGCCGGACGAGCGCGACTTCGTCAAGCGCGTGATCGCGGTCGGTGGCCAGACCGTCCAGTGCTGCGATCCCCAGGGCCGCATGATCGTGGACGGCAAGGCGCTCGACGAGCCGTACATCTACTGGGACGACCCGTCGAACCAGCAGCAGAAGACCTTCGAGCCGGTCAAGGTCCCAGCCGGGATGGTCTGGGTGCAGGGCGACAACCGGAACAACTCCGACGACTCCCGGTTCCAGGGTGGCGGCGGCGTGAACGGCGCGGTCCCGGTGGACAACATCATCGGCAAAGCGCGGATCATCGTCCTGCCGCCGAGCCGGTGGGGCGGGATCAGCGACCACAACCCGCAGGCCTCGGCCCAGCCGGTGGCGCTCGGCGCGCCGGCCTGGCAGAGCGGGCTCCCGCTCGGCGCCGGGATCGCGGCGGCGTGGCCGGCGTTGTTCGTCGGGCGCAAGCTCAAGTCCGGACTGCGCCGGGCGGCCGGGCGGAAGCCCTAGCCACCCGATCCGTGTCGGCAGACGGGTGATCCAGCCTTGACACTTCCCGTTCCCCTGACGGCGGCCGAGCCGATCCGGCCACCGCGAGCCGTGGTGCGCGGCGACCTCTTCTGGGGTCTGCAGGGCGCGCTCGACCGCCGTGGTCTCGGCCCGGTCGCCGGCGTGGACGAAGCCGGTGCCGGCGCGTGCGCGGGGCCACTGGTGGTCGCGGCCTGCGTGCTCAAGCAGGGCGACGCGGCGAAGCTGACCGAGCTGACGGATTCGAAGATGATGACGGCCAAGGCGCGGGACCGGGTCTACGACCTGGTGCTCGCCCGGGCCGTCGACTACTCGGTGATCGTCATCCCGACCGAAGAGGTCGACCTCTACGGCATCCGGGTGATGAACCTGGAGGGCATGCGCCGCGCGGCGGCGGCTCTCCGCGTGCAGCCGGGTTACGTCCTCACCGACGGGTTTCGCGTCCCGGGACTGACCGCCCCGAACGCGGCGGTCATCAAGGGCGACCGTTCGGTGGCCTGCATCGCGGCCGCGTCGGTGCTGGCGAAGGTGACGCGAGACCGCATCATGGCGGGCTACCACGACGACTTCCCGCACTACGGGTTCGACGTGCACAAGGGGTACAGCACGTCCGACCACCTGGCGGCGCTGCGCGAGCACGGCCCCAGCGACGTCCACCGCTGGTCGTACACCAACGTGGCCACCGTGGCCGTCAAGCACGGCCTGCGCCCGGCGCGGCCGGTCCTGCTGACGTACGCGGCGCTGGAGAAGGCCATGGAGACGCCCGGCGCGGCCGGTCTCGCCGCGGTCCTCGACGAGGCACTGGAGCCGCAACTCAGCCTGCCGCTGCATGCCCCGGCGGCGGGTGTGGGTCACAATGAACGCTCCGCCGGCGGAGCGGCAGCACGATCCCGAGGAGGGGCGCGGATTTCATGAGCGCAGAGGATCTCGAGAAGTACGAGACCGAGATGGAGCTCTCGCTGTACCGCGAGTACCGCGACATAGTCGGCCAGTTCTCGTACGTGGTGGAGACCGAGCGTCGGTTCTACCTGGCCAACGCGGTGGACGTCCAGGTCCGCGACGGCGGCGGCGAGGTGTACTTCGAGGTCCGCATGTCCGACGCGTGGGTCTGGGACATGTACCGCCCGGCCCGGTTCGTCAAGCACGTCCGGGTCATCACGTTCAAGGACGTCAACGTGGAGGAACTGGACAAGCCGGACCTCCGCCTTCCGGAAGACGGCCCGTTCTCGGGCTAGTTCCGCTCGTCGCCGACCGCGCCGGCTCACCCCGCTGGGTGAGCCGGCGCGGTCTTTTCGCAGGTATCTCCGAGTTCGTCCGCCTTGCTGCGGGGCCGGTTGTCCACAACACCCCGGTTGTCCACAGCTCCGCGATCCGGGGCTGGTGAACCCCGTCCGCCCGCTGGCATCGTGCGAAAGCACACGCACCGTGATCACCGGGACCGCCCCGGTGACGGCTGCGCACCGACGAGGGGGCGAACAACCGATGACGGGCACCGACGAGCTCGCAAGACACCGCCGCGACCTGGGCGCCTGGGGCGAAGACATCGCCCTCGGCTACCTCCGGGATCGCGGCCTCGTCCTGCTGGCCCGCAACTGGCGCTGCCGCGAAGGCGAGCTGGACCTCGTCTTCACCGACCGCACGCGCGTCATCGTCTGCGAGGTGAAAACCCGCTCCGGCACCGAATTCGGCCTTCCGACGGAGACGGTCACCGAGGAGAAAGCAGGCCGGATCCGCCGGGCCGCCCAGCGCTGGCTCCGCGAGTTCCGCCTGGGCTGGTGCCCGGTCCGCTACGACGTCGTCACGATCCTCGCCGAGCCGGGCACCCGTCCGCGGCTCCAGCACATCGAGGCGGCGTTCTGATGCCCATCGCGAAGGCTTGGTCGGCCGGTCTCCTCGGCATCAACGGCCGGGTGATCGAGATCGAGGCCGACCTCGGTGGCGGCCTGAGCCGGATCACCCTCGTCGGCCTGCCCGACGCCGGGCTGCGCGAGGCGAAAGACCGCGTCCGGTCCGCCGTCCGCAATTCCGGGCAGCCCTGGCCCGAAGGCAAGGTCACCCTCGGCCTGTCCCCGGCGAACCTGCCCAAGATGGGTTCCGCCTTCGACCTGGGCATCGCGGCGGCGGTGCTCGCGGCATCGGGGGCGGTCCCGGCCACCCGGCTGCTCGGCACGGTGCTGCTCGGCGAACTCGCCCTGGACGGCCGGATCCGCGCGGTCCGCGGCATCCTCCCGGGTCTGCTGGCGGCCCGGGCGGCCGGCTATGGGCGAGCTGTCGTGCCGACGGACTCCCTCGTCGAGGCCGCACTCGTGGACGGCATCGAAGTCGCGGGCGCGCCGCACCTGCGTGACTTCGTGGCGTGGCTGAACCGCGAAGCCGAGCTGGCCCACCCGGAGCCGCCCGGCCCGGTGACCCCGCCGGACGTGCCGGACCTCGCGGACGTCGTCGGCCAGCCGGAGGCGCGCTGGGCGCTGGAGGTCGCCGCCGCGGGCGGCCACCACCTCCTCCTCACCGGTCCGCCCGGAGTGGGCAAGACGATGCTGGCGAAGCGGCTGCCCGGCCTCCTCCCGCAGCTGACGCCGGAGGAGTCGTTGGAGGTCACCGCGGTCCACTCGGTCGACGGCTCGCTGTCGAAGTCGTCGCCGCTGGTCACCGTCCCGCCGTTCGTGGCTCCGCACTATTCGATTTCCGTGCCGGCCCTGATCGGGGGAGGCAGCGGCATCGCCGCGCCGGGCGCGATCAGCCGGGCCCACCGCGGCGTCCTGTTCCTCGACGAGGTCTGCGAGTTCGGCGGCCAGTGCCTCGAATCGCTCCGGACCGTCCTCGAGGAGGGCGAGGTCCGCATTTCCCGGGTCAAGGGCTCGATCACGTACCCGGCGCGGTTCCAGCTGGTCCTCGCGACCAACCCGTGTGCGTGCGCACCGCCGAAGGACGCGGACTGCGTGTGTTCGCCGAGCGCCCGCCGCCGCTACCTCGCCAAGCTTTCCGGACCCCTGCTCGACCGCGTCGACCTGAGGGTCCGGTTGCGCCCCTTGAGCGCAATCAGCGCGCACGACGCGGGCGCGGCGGAGCCCTCGGAAGCGGTGCGCCAGCGGGTGTTCGCAGCCCGCGAGCGAGCAGCCCGACGCTGGAGCGAACACGGCTGGCTGTCGAACTCGGAGGTCCCCGGCCCGGCCCTCCGCCGCGAGTTCGCCCTCCCACTCGACGCAACGGCCCTCCTGGACCGGGCAATGAGCCGCGGCGCATTGAGCGGCCGAGGCGCCGACCGCTGCTTGCGAATCGCCTGGACACTCGCCGACCTGGACGGCGAGCCCCGCCCAGGCCCCGACCAGGTCGGCTCGGCCCTGGCCTTCCGAGAGCGGGTGGCAGCATGAGCCCCACCAAGCGCCGGCATCCTCACGCCCCGCTGCAGCACTCGCCCAAGCCCCCGGCGCCGGCCTTCATGGCGTCGGTCGCCGGGCATGGGTTCCCGCCGATCCACGAGCGGACGGCGGTGTCGTCCGCGCCTCCGGCAGCAGCATTCGTGGCGCCGGCTGCCGGGCGTGGGCTCTCGCCTACCCGAGCGCAGACGGCGGTCGCGCAGCAGCCGTCCGCCTTCGTGGTGCCCGCCCTGGTTGCCCCTTTCTCCCGACACTCCCCGAAATCGATGGTGACCGTCGTGGCGCAAGTGGCCGAGTTGCCGACCCCCGCTGTGGATGCCTTGGCTGCCGCGCGCGTGCAGTCGGTTCTCCGGGCGGGTGGCGGCGCGGGCGAGCCGTGGCGGATTCAAGCGCACCTGCGTAGGCGGTCGGGCCCACAAGCACGCGCTGCGGCCCACTTCGTCGCTGCGCACGGGCTGGCGGTTGTCCACGAGCAGGCCGGCCGAGCCATTCGCGTCGGCCCGGCATTGGGTCGCCGCCGGCGGGCAGGTGCCGATTGCGACGGTCCAGAAGCGGGCGGCGGCCTGACCGTGAACGAACCGCGGCAGGCTCGTGCGACTCCGCTGCCGGTGGCTGAGCCACTGGCTCCCGCAGTGGTCGCCGTCGTTGTTTGGTGCGGCTCGGTGGGCGCGTCACTGCCTGCGGTGGCTGCCGTCGTCGTTGAGCGCCGCTCGGTCGCCACGTTGCCTGCGGTGGTTGCTGTCGTTGTCGAACATGGCCTGTTCGGCGGGTTCCCGTTGTCTGTGGTGGTTGTCGTCGGTGTCGAGCCTGGCTCGGTGGGTGTGTTGCCGCCGCTCGCCTTCGAGCGCGGGCCAGTGTCCGCGTCGGCGCCGATCGCCGCCGTCGGCTCCGAACTCGATCAGGCTTTCCAGGAGTGGGCGGCCGGGCCACTGCCGGCGTCGGCCGGCGTTGCGTCGTCCGGTGGGCGTGGGCGGGTGCCCAGGGCGGCCGCTCCCGAGCAGGTGGCGGCATGAGCGCCGACGAACTGCGGCGAGCCCGCGCGTACCTCCTGCGGGTGGCCGAGCCCCCGGCGCCGGCCCTCGTCGCGTTCGCTGCCGAGCACGGGCCGATAGCGGCGGCCGCGCGGGTTCGGCGTGGCGATTGCCCGGCCGAAGTGCTCAAGGTGACCGAGGCGCGACGGGGCTACGACCTCGTCAACCAGGACTTCACCCGCGCCGCCGCGGCCGGTGCTCGCCTGGTCGTGCCCGAGGACGACGAGTGGCCCGCCTGGCCGCTGCTCGCCTTGGACCTCGCCGCCCGGCGTGGGGTGGCCGAAGCCGTGCCGCCCTTGGCTTTGTGGGTTGCCGGGGAAGTTGCGCTCGGTACCGCCGCCGATCGGGCCGTGGCCGTCGTCGGCGCTCGAGCCGCGACCGACTACGGCGAACACCACGCCGCCGAGTTCGCCTTCGGGCTGGCCGGCCGCGGCGTGCCCGTGTTCTCCGGTGCCGCGTACGGCATCGACGGGGCTGCGCATCGCGGCGCCCTCGCCGCCGAGGGGGTCACCGTCGCCGTGCTGGGATGTGCTGTCGATTACGGCTATCCGGCGGGACACACCGCGCTGCTGACCCGGATCGTCCAGTCCGGTGGCGCGGTCGTCAGCGAGTACCCGCCCGGCACCCAGCCGGCGCGGCACCGCTTCCTCGTCCGCAACCGGCTCATCGCCGCCCTCACCGAGGGCACCTTGGTCGTCGAGGCGGGGCGGCGCAGCGGCGCCCGCAACACCGCCGGCACTGCCGGTGCCTTCGGCAAGGTGGTGATGGCCCTGCCCGGCCCGGTGTCGTCGGGGATGTCCGTCGGCTGTCACGAACTGATCCGCGACGCCAAGGCGACGCTGGTCTCGACCGTCGACGAAGTCCTCGAAACCGTCGGACGATTCGGCATCGCCGAGAACACCGTCTCGGGCCGGCCTAAACGGCGCACCGACCGGCTGGGGCCCGAGGCGTTGCGCGCCTTCGAGGCGCTGGCCGTGCGCGCCGACCGGTCCGAGGCCGAGGTCGCGGCCGAGTCCGGGCTCCCGGTGCGGCGGGTGCGGGCACTGCTGCCCGAACTGGAAATCGACGGATTCGCCGTCCGCGGGGAATCCGGCTGGCGACGACGGAAGGAAAGCGCGTGAGCACGACGAAATCCGGGCGAAATCGTCGACGGCGTTCGGCCGGTCCGGTGGGGGCGCGTGGCGATCCTTGACCGAAGGCGGTTGTTCGCGCAGCGTGACATCATGCCGCCACCACGCTCCGGACGGGCTCGCCGTCCCGACCTGCGCGCGCTGCGGGCCGCGTTGCCCGAGCCCGTGCGGGCCGTCGTCACCGCCTACGAACGGCACCTCGGGCTCGAACGCGGCCTGTCCGCGCACACTGTCCGGGCGTACGTCGGGGATGCGGTGGCGCTGCTCGGGTTCGTCGTGGACGGGGGCGGTGGGGTCGCGGAACTGGACCTCGCTCAGCTGCGGGCGTGGCTCGCCGCCCAGCAGTCCGGTGGGGCGAGCCGGACGACGCTCGCGCGGCGGGCCGCGTCGGCGCGGACGTTCACCGCCTGGGCGCACCGGACCGGCGTCCTCGCCACCGACCCGGGTGGGCGGCTCGCGGCGCCGCGGGCGCACCGCACCCTGCCCGGGGTGCTGCGCGCCGGGCAGGCGGGGGAGGTCATGCAGGCGTCGGCCGCCGGCGCGGCGCAACGCGATCCGGTCGCCCTGCGTGATCGCGCGATCGTCGAGCTGCTCTACGCCACCGGCATCCGCGTGTCCGAGTTGTGCGGGCTGGACGTCGGCGGGGCCGACTTCTCCCGTCGTGTCGTGACGGTGCTGGGGAAGGGCGGCAAGGAACGCGTCGTCCCGTTCGGCGTTCCGGCGGCGGAGGCGCTCGCGGACTGGATCGACGAGGGACGGCCGAAGATCATCGCCGAAAGCGGTGGTGAGAGCGCCGAGCCCGCGCTTTTCCTCGGTGTCCGGGGCAAACGCGTCGACCCGCGCGCGGTGCGGCGCGTGGTGCACGACGCCGTCTCGGCGGTGCCCGGAGCGGTCGACATGGGGCCTCACGGGCTCCGGCATTCCGCCGCGACGCATCTGCTCGAAGGGGGTGCCGATCTCAGGAGCGTTCAGGAACTGCTTGGTCACGCTACGCTTGCCACGACGCAGCTCTACACTCATGTGACCGTCGACCGGTTGAAAGCGATCCATGACCGAGCGCACCCCAGGGCCTGAGGCGGCCGGGGGAGGCTCGCCGGGGTCGTCACCAGCAGGTCCGGCGGCGCACGCGCATCCGCACGAGCACGGAGACGACACTGAGCCGCATGCCGAGAACGACTGTGCAATGACCGCAGGCCCGCACGTGACCGAAGCCGCCGGAGTGACCACTCACGGTGAGGCTGCCGCGCCCGCGGAGACCCGGGCCGGCTACGACGTCGACGCCGGCATCGCGGCTCTGTGGCAGCAGTTCGCCGACAGCCCGGACCAGGCGTCACGCGATCGGCTCGTGCTGCACTACGCCCCGCTGGTCAAGTACGTCGCCGGCCGGGTCGGTACCGGGCTGCCCACCCACATCGACGTCGGTGACCTCGTGCAGTCGGGCATCTTCGGGCTCGTCGACGCGATCGAGAAGTTCGACCCGGAGCGCGGCCTGCGCTTCGAGACCTACGCGATGCAGCGCATCCGCGGCGCGATCCTCGACGACCTCCGGTCGCAGGACTGGGTGCCCCGGGCGGTCCGCAGCAAGGCCAAGGAGGCCGAGCGCGCGATGGAGCGCCTCGGCGCGCGCCTGCACCGCACCCCGACCGACGCGGAGCTCGCCACCGAGCTCGGCATCGGCCTCGACGACCTGCGCGACTTCTACGGCCAGCTGCAGCTCACCAGCGTCGTCGCGCTGGAAGACCTGGTGGCCGCGGGCAAGGACAGCGGCTCGCTGGTCGACACGCTGCCCGACGACGACGCCGTCGACCCGGTCGCGGTGCTGGTCGACCAGGACAACCGCCGCCAGCTCGCCCAGGCGATCGCGCAGCTCACCGAGCGGGACAAGATCGTGGTCAGCCTCTACTACTTCGAGAGCCTGACCCTCGCCGAGATCGGCAAGGTCCTCGGGGTCACGGAGTCGCGGGTCAGCCAGCTGCACACGCGGGCGGTCATGCGGCTGCGCGCCAAGCTGGTCGAGCAGACCGGCACCTGATCACCGATCACCTCCCCACGGCTTGAGCCGGTACTCGCCGACCTCGCCGGTCAACGCGAGGGGATCGACGTACTCCTCGCCCCGCCGCACGCCCCAGTGCAGGCATGCCGCCACCGAGCAGCCAGGGTGCCCGGCGACGACGGTGCCGAGCACCTGGCCCCGGTAGACCTGTTCGCCCACGGCCACTTTCGGCAGGACGGGCTCGTAGGTGGTCCGCAGCCCACCGTCGTGGTCGACGGAGAGCACGGGCCGCCCGCCCACGGAACCGACGAAGACGACGACGCCCGCATCGGCGGCCAGCACCTCCTGCCCGGGCACGGCGGCCAGGTCGACGCCGCGATGGCCGGGGCCGAAGGGGGTTTCGGGAGCGTCGAAATACTTGGTGACCACCGGATCGGGTGACAAAGGCCAGGAGAGCCGAGATTGCCGCGCGGCGAGGGCACGACCGGCCGCCGCAGCTGATGGCGACATCGGTGGGGGTGGCCAGGCCAATGGCGGTGGCGGGGCGACCATGAGCGCGATCGCCCACGGCACGGCCGGCGCCGCCGCTGCCGCTGGGGAACCTGCGACCTCGGCGGGTGCCTGCGCTGCCGCTGGGGAAC
This sequence comes from Amycolatopsis sp. NPDC004747, assembly GCF_053601335.1. NCBI lineage: Bacteria > Bacillati > Actinomycetota > Actinomycetes > Pseudonocardiales > Pseudonocardiaceae > Amycolatopsis > Amycolatopsis sp. NPDC004747. The sequence goes on from NZ_JBSGBQ010000018.1 coordinate 61,180, forward strand.
CTGCGACCTCGGCGGGTGCCTGCGCTGCCGCTGGGGAACCTGCGACCTCGGCCGGCGCCGCCGCTGCCGCAGGGGAACCCGCGACCTCGGCGGGGGCCTGCGCTGCCGCTGGGGAACCCGCGGGCTCGGCTGGCGCCAAGCCGCTCGTCCACGGCTCCGCCACAGCGCGCGGAGGCTGAATCCCTCCCACCCCGGCCGCACCTGTCCCCAGCTCCGCCGACGCCGATACCTCACCTCGACCGGCCGCCGATCCCGGCGCTCGTACACCCGCCTCTCCGCCCGCACCCACCTCTCCAAAAACCATCGTGACCAGCGCAATCGCGCCCACGAGCCACCCCGGCGTCCAGCGCCGGAACCGCATGATCGACTCCATGACTCCAGCGTGCGGTACCGCGGGTGCTCGTGGGGAGGTGGCCGCAAATCTGTGGACAACCGGACGCGATGTGGACAACCGTGCCGGGGAGCGGCCGCCGGTGGGGGCGGGGGTGGTGGGAGGGGGTAGAATCTTCTGCGCAGTCCGTTTCAGCGGGCTGACTTCGCGTGCACGTGCGCGTTCCCCGGTCTGGAAACAGCCGGGCGGGCGCACGGGGTCCGGCGGTCCCTGGGGGTCCTCTACTCCCTGGGTCCGGACACCGGCACGGGCACCAGGGCGAACGGCCACCCGGCCGCGAGCGACAAACCGAGCAGCGCGTCAGCGGAAGCGAAACGCGCACTACACAGAAGAGGTGTGATTCCGGCAATGGCCGTCGTCACCATGAAGCAGCTGCTCGACAGCGGCGTGCACTTCGGGCACCAGACCCGCCGGTGGAACCCGAAGATGAAGCGCTACATCTTCACCGAGCGCAACGGCATCTACATCATCGACCTGCAGCAGACGCTGACCTACATCGACCGTGCGTACGAGTTCATCAAGGAAACCGTCGCGCACGGCGGCACCATCATGTTCGTCGGCACCAAGAAGCAGGCTCAGGAAGCCATCGCCAACGAGGCCGCGCGCGTGGGCATGCCCTACGTCAACCAGCGCTGGCTCGGCGGCATGCTGACCAACTTCCAGACCGTGCACAAGCGTCTCCTCCGCCTCAAGGAGCTCGAGGCCCAGGAGCAGACCGGTGGCTTCACCGGCCTCACCAAGCGCGAGATCCTGACGCTGACCCGCGAGAAGGAAAAGCTGGAGAAGACCCTCGGCGGTATCCGCGACATGGCCAAGGTGCCGAGCGCGGTGTGGATCGTCGACACGAAGAAGGAGCACATCGCCGTCGGCGAGGCTCGGAAGCTGAACATCCCGGTCGTCGCGATCCTGGACACCAACTGCGACCCGGACGAGGTCGACTACCCGATCCCGGGCAACGACGACGCCATCCGGTCGGCCGCCCTTCTCACCAAGGTCGTCGCCGAGGCCGCGGCCGCCGGTCTGATGGCGCGCTCCAGCCGCAACGGTGCGTCCGCCGACGCGAAGCCGGAGCCGGGCGTCGCCTCCGACGAGCCGCTGGCCGAGTGGGAGAAGGAGCTGCTCGCCGGCTCCGAGACCGCCGCCGCCGACGCGACCGAAGCCGCTGCCGCGACCGAGGCCGCCACCGAGCAGGCGACCGCCTCCTCCTGATGCTCCACCGCCCGTGCGGCCGTGCCCCCGTGGCCCGGCCGCACGGGTGTGGCAACCCACAGATTTCCTGCAAAGGACGGATTTACCAGAATGGCGAACTACACCGCCGCCGACGTGAAGCGCCTGCGTGAGATGACCGGCGCCGGCATGATGGACTGCAAGAAGGCCCTCGAGGAGAACGGCGGCGACTTCGACAAGGCCGTCGAGTTCCTCCGCATCAAGGGCGCCAAGGACGTCGGCAAGCGCGCGGAGCGCGCCACCGCCGAGGGCCTGGTCACCGGGGACGGCGGCGTCCTCATCGAGCTCGACTCCGAGACCGACTTCGTCGCGAAGAACGCCGACTTCCAGGCGCTCGCCGCGAAGATCGTCGAGGTCGCGAAGTCCCTGAAGACCTCCGACGTCGAGGCGCTCAAGGGTGCCGAGCTCGACGGCAAGACCGTCAACGAGGTCGTCCAGGAGCTCTCCGCCCGCATCGGCGAGAAGCTCGAGCTGCGCCGCGTCGTGGCCTTCGAGGGCCAGACCGCGACCTACCTGCACCGCCGCGGCTCCGACCTGCCGCCGGCCGTCGGCGTGCTCGTCGAGTTCACCGGTGACGACGCCGAGGCCGCCCGCGGTGCCGCCATGCAGGTCGCCGCGCTGCGCGCCAAGTACCTGACCCGCGACGAGGTGCCGGCCGAGATCGTCGAGAACGAGCGCCGCATCGCCGAGCAGACCGCCCGCGAAGAGGGCAAGCCGGAGCAGGCCATGCCGAAGATCATCGAGGGCAAGGTCAACGCCTACTACAAGGACAACGTCCTGCTCGAGCAGCCGTCGGTCAAGGACAACAAGAAGACCGTCAAGGCCCTGCTCGACGAGGCCGGCGTGACGCTGACCAAGTTCGCGCGCTTCGAGGTCGGCCAGGCCTGAGTTCAGGCCAGGGCGTAGGTTCTACACCCACAGTGCCCCGTCTCCGTCCATCGGGGACGGGGCACTGTCGGGTCCAGCGAGAAAACACGGTCGAGGGCACCCGCCGACGTACTCCCTCCCGCGGAGGCGGCCAACAACACAGGAGGCGACATAGATGGGTGACCGGGTCGAAGGTGGCTACCGGCGGGTGCTGCTGAAACTGGGCGGCGAGATGTTCGGCGGTGGTTCGATCGGCGTCGATCCGGACGTCGTCCACTCGGTCGCGCAGCAGATCGCCGACGTCGCCCGCACCGGTGTCCAGGTCGCGGTCGTGATCGGCGGCGGCAACTACTTCCGGGGCGCGGAGCTGTCGCAGCGCGGCATGGACCGCGACCGCGCCGACTACATGGCGATGCTGGGCACCGTGATGAACTGCCTGGCGCTGCAGGACTTCCTGGAGAAGGAGGGCCTGCCCACGCGCGTGCAGACCGCCATCACGATGGGCCAGGTCGCCGAGCCCTACATCCCGCGCCGCGCCGAGCGGCACCTGGAGAAGGGCCGCGTCGTGATCTTCGGCGCCGGGGTCGGCATGCCGTACTTCTCCACCGACACCGCGGCCGCGCAGCGGGCGCTCGAGCTGGGCTGCGAAGCCGTGCTGATGGCGAAGGCCGTCGACGGCGTCTACACCGCGGACCCGAAGGCCGACCCCACCGCCGAGATGTTCCGCGAGATCACCCACCGCGAGGTGCTGGAGCGGGACCTCAAGGTCGCCGACGCGACGGCGTTCAGCCTCTGCATGGACAACAACATGCCGATCATCGTGTTCAACCTGCTCACCGAGGGGAACATCGCCCGCGCGGTGAGTGGTGAAAGAATCGGCACGTTGGTCAGCACCCCCACTGCCGGGGTGCCGGCCTAGACCTGCTGGGATCAGCAAGCGCCACCCATCACAACTACGGGAGTGACCGTGATCGACGAGACCCTCCTCGATGCCGAGGAGAAGATGGAAAAAGCGGTGTCCGTCGCCAAGGACGAGCTGCAGTCGGTTCGCACCGGCCGGGCTTCGTCGGCGATGTTCTCGCGGATCGTCGTCGAGTACTACGGCTCGCCGACCCCGCTCAACCAGCTGGCCAGCGTGAACGTGCCGGAAGCCCGCATGGCGCTCATCAAGCCGTACGACCAGTCGCAGCTCGGCGCGATCGAGAAGGCGATCCGGGAGTCGGACCTCGGGGTCAACCCGAGCAACGACGGCCAGGTCATCCGCATCGTCATCCCGCAGCTCACCGAGGAGCGGCGCAAGGAGATGGTGAAGGTCGCCAAGGGCAAGGGCGAGGACGCCCGCGTATCGATCCGCAGCGTCCGCCGCAAGGCCAAGGACGAGCTCGACCGCATCGCCAAGGACGGCGAAGCCGGTGAGGACGACGTCGCGCGCGCGGAGAAGGAACTGCAGAACCTGACCGACACCTACGTGCACAAGGTCGACGAGCTGGTCAAGCACAAGGAAGCCGAGCTGCTCGAGGTCTGATGGCACAGGTGAGCGAGGAACGCGAGGACCGGGTGGACGCGACCGGAGACGAACCGGCCGGTGCCCCCGGGACGGCCGGGGCTGCGGCGACCTCGGAAACGAGCGAAGCCGGCCGGCTGTCGGCCGCCGGGACCGCCGCCGAACCGCCGGTGGCCAACGGCGTGGCCGCCGGGACCGCCGGTGCCGAATCGGGCGCGTCGGACACGCCGGCGCCGCCGGAGGCCGTCAAGAAGGCCTCCAAGGCCGGGCGCAACCTGCCCGCGGCCATCGGCGTCGGGCTGCTGCTCGGCGCCGCGATCATCGTTTCCCTGTTCACCGTCCGCTACCTCTTCATCGGGATCATCGCGATCGCGATCGCGGTCGGCACCTTCGAATTCGCCGGGGTGCTGCGCCGGGTCGCCGACATCCGGGTCGCGATGATCCCGGTGCTCGTGGGCGGGCAGGCGATGATCTGGCTCGCCTGGCCGTTCGGGCGGGAGGGCGCGCTCACCGCGTTCGTCCTCACCGTGCTCGCCTGCCTGCTGTGGCGGCTGCCCGGCGGGGCGAAGGGCTACCTGCGTGACATCAGCGCGTCCACCTTCGCCGCCGCCTACCTGCCGCTGTTCGCCGCCTTCGCGGCGATGCTCGTGCCGCCGGAGGACGGCGTCGGGCGGGTGCTGACGTTCCTGATCGGCGTCGTCGCGTCGGACACCGGTGGCTACATCGCCGGCGTGCTCGGCGGCAAGCACCCGATGGCGCCCACCATCAGCCCGAAGAAGACCTGGGAAGGCTTCGGCGGCTCGCTGGTCGGCGGCGTCGTGGCCGGCGCCCTCACGCTGAGCCTGCTGCTCGACGGCCACGTCTGGCAGGGTGTGCTCTTCGGCGTCGCCATCGTGCTCACCGCGACCCTCGGCGACCTCGTCGAGTCGCTGATCAAGCGCGACCTCGGCGTCAAGGACATGGGCACGCTGCTGCCCGGGCACGGCGGGATCATGGACCGCCTCGACTCGCTGCTGCCCTCGGCCGTCGTGTCCTGGCTGCTGCTCTCGGCGTTCGTGCCGGTCTAGTCGTCGTAGGGGTCGTCGACCTCCGCGCGGCCCCAGCCTTCGGTGACGCGCGAGTGGTCGATCACCGCGAAGACCGCGCCCTCCGGGTCCGCCAGGATCGACATCCGGCCGAACGGCGTGTCGTAGGGCTGGATCACCACCGTGCCGCCGTGCATGAGTGCCTCGCCCGCGACCGCGTCGACGCCGCGGGCCGGGTCGATGTCGAAGTACACGAGCCAGTGCGGCGGGGTGTCGAGGCTGTACTCCGAGCCCATCACGTACCGGTACAGCACCGGCTCGTGCTCGATGAGCCATTCGACGTAGTCCAGCATCTCGCCGTCGCCGATCTGGTGGCTGCCGTAGGTGAACAGCTTGGTGTAGAAGTGATCGGCCGCGACGCCGTCGTGGGTGTTGAGGTCCGCGCCGCTGAAGGTGTTCGGGATGCCGGTGACGAACTCCCAGTTCGGCGGCACCTCCCAGAACACCACCGGCGCGCCGCAGGCGTCGATGGCGTGCATGATCGTGCCGCGGTCCGGGATCGCCACCGGCCCGAGGGTGATCCGCCCGCCGAGGTGCTCCACCCACTCGGCCGCGCTCGCGGTGTGCGGTACCGAGATGTGCGGCACCCACCCCAGCGGAGCGCCCTGGGCCGCGCGGTAGAGACCCCCGACCGGGACGGTGTTGAGCGCCGCGATGGCGTAGCGGCCGTCGGAGGTCGCCGGGTCCCGTTGAGTGGTGTACTCCCAGCCGAAGAGGGCACCGTAGAATCTTTCCGCGACGGCCTGCTCCCGGCAGGCCAGCTCGATCCAGCACGGAATTCCGGCCGGGACCGGGGACGGGGTACTGGACGGGCCGATTGCCATGGGTGCTCCTCCCGATACCCACCGGATTCTAGGCGCGATCCGTGAGTTTTCCGCCAAGAATTCGCCACCGTGCGGGCACGGCCCGGCGACGAGGACCCGGAAGGAGCAGCGGGGGTGCGGTGGTCGTCGCGGCGCGCGGAGGTCGTGCCCAGCCCCAACATCTGGTACTACCAGGCCGATTACGAGCTGGAGAACCGCGCGCAGGACAGCGGCGGCGAGATCTGGCGGGTGCTTCGGGAGGAGCACGACTGGACCGGCCGGGACGTGCTGGACGTCGGCTGCGGTGACGGGTTTCACTTGCCGCGCTTCGCCCGTGACGCGCGCTCGGTGCTCGGCGTCGAGCCGCACGAGCCGTTGGTGCGAAGCGCGCTGAAGCGCGTCGAGGGACTGTCGAACGTGGACGTCCGGATGGGCCGGGCCCAGCGGCTGCCGGTTCGCAGCGCGAGTGTCGACGTCGTGCACGCGCGCACGGCGTACTTCTTCGGGCCCGGGTGCGAGCCCGGGCTGGCGGAGGCCGAGCGGGTGCTGCGGCCGGGCGGCGCGCTCCTCATCGTCGACCTCGACGTGACCAGCGAGCCCTACGGCCGCTGGATGCGCGCCGACCTACCGCACTACGACCCGGGCGCCGTCGAACGGTTCTTCGCCCGGGCCGGCTTCGGCTGCCGCCGCGTCGCGACCGAATGGCGTTTCGCGACCGCCGCGGACCTCGAAGCGGTGCTGAAGATCGAGTTCAGCAAGCCCGTCGCCGAACAGGCGATCGCGGAGTCCTTGCAGCGTAACGGGAATCGCGCCGAGGACCTGACGTTGCCGGTGGGCTACCGCGTCCACATGCGCGTGAAGCCCACCGGCCTCGTCCTGCCTGGTCACTCCGCCGTCTCCGGCGAAGCGGACTCGTCCTCGTCCTCGCCGAGGATGCCGTAGAGCGAGCGCCGGGCCTCGTTGAGGATCTCGGCCGCGCGGGCCTGCTGGCTCTCGCTGCCCGCGCGCATGATCTGCACGACGGCGGCGGCCAGGTTCTTGCCCGCCTTCGCGAGCCCGACCTCGACCGGGTCGACGTCCTGCGCGATCTGCTCCCACGGCGGGGTGCTGTCCTGCTCTTCCGCGGCGGCGCGGCCGGCGTCGGTCAGCTCGAACAGCTTCTTGCCGTGCTCGTCCTTGCCGATCACCAGGCCTTCGTCGGCCAGCAGCTGCAGCGTCGGGTAGACCGAGCCGGGGCTCGGCCGCCAGAAGCCGCCGGAGCGCTCGGCGATCTCGCGGATGATCTCGTAGCCGTGCCGGGGCTGCTCGGCGAGCAGCGCCAGGATCGCGGCGCGGACGTCACCGCGGCGGCTGCGCCGTCCGCCGTGACCCCGCCGGTGCGGGCCGTGGCCGCGACCGCGTCCGCCGGGGCCGAAGCCCGGGGGGAACTCGCCGAAACCACCGAAGGGCCCGAAGGGTGCTCGCCCGTGTTCGTGGGCGAAGGGGTGTCGTTGCCTACGCATGTCTGTAATCCTTTCTCGAACTGTTGCGACACGTTCACGATATATCGGAACCGCTCGGCTGGCAACCCGCCTCCGGTGAGCTCGCTCACGGAACTTGAGACTTCAAGATCCGGAGACCTAGATTAGGCATGCCTAACCACCTGTTAGCAAAGGTAACGACCTGTGCGGACCCGCTCGCTCCCGCTGACGGCCGGGCTGCTGGTCCTCGCCGCGGCCGTGGCCGCCGCCGTGCTGCTCAGCATCGGTGTCGGCACCCGCGGCCTGGGCCCGGGCACCGTGCTGGACGCGCTCTTCCACTTCGACGCGGGCAACCCCGACCACCTCGTCGTCCGCGAACTCCGCCTCCCGCGGACCCTCGCCGGGGTGCTCGCCGGCGTCGCGCTGGGCCTCTCCGGCGCCGTCATCCAGGGCGCGACCCGCAACCCGCTGGCCGACCCGGGACTGCTCGGCGTCAACGCGGGCGCGGCCCTCTTCGTCGTCCTGGGCATCGGCACCTTCGGCATCACCAGCGTCGGCGGGTACGTCTGGTTCGGCTTCCTCGGCGCCGCGGCCGCCGGCGGTGTCGTCTACGGCGTCAGCTCCCTCGGCCGGGCCGGGGCGACACCGGTGAAGCTCGCCCTCGCCGGCGCCGCGGTGACGGCGGCGCTGGCCTCGGTGACCAGCGCGTTGCTGCTCACCGACCAGACGACGTTCGACCAGTACCGGTTCTGGCAGGTCGGCTCGCTGACCGGCCGCGACGCCGCGACCATCACCCAGGCCGTGCCGTTCGTGGTGGCGGGGGTGCTCCTCGCGCTGGTCGCGGCCCGCCAGCTCAACGCGCTCGCGCTCGGCGAGGACGTCGCCCGCTCGCTCGGCCAGAACGTGCTCGTCGCGCGGCTGGTGTGCGCGCTCGCCGTCGTCGTCCTCTGCGGTTCGGCGACCGCGATCGCCGGGCCGATCGCCTTCGTCGGGCTGACCGTCCCGCACGCCGCGCGGCTGGTCACCGGACCCGACCACCGCTGGCTGCTCCCGTATTCGGCGCTGCTCGCGCCGCTGCTCCTGCTGGTGTCCGACGTCGTCGGCCGCGTGGTCGCCCGTCCGGCGGAGGTCCAGGTCGGGATCGTCACCGCGCTCGTCGGCGCGCCCGTGTTCGTGTTCCTGGTGCGACGCCGGAAGGTCGTGGCGGTGTGAGTGCCGTCGAGGCGGTCGCCGCCGCTCGTCGGCGTGGGGCCGTCCGGGCTCGCGCGGTGTCCTCGCTCCTGCTCGCGGCGATCGTGGTCGTCTTCGCGCTTTCCCTGGCGGTGGGCGACTTCCCGGTGCCCGTCGGCGACCTGCCCGGACTGCTCTTCGGCGGGGGCGTGGGCCGCGCGGCCTACGTCGTCACGGAGCTGAGGCTGCCGCGGGCCATCACGGGCGGCCTCGTCGGCGTCGCTTTCGGGACGTCCGGGGCGCTCTTCCAGCGGCTGCTGCGCAATCCGCTGGCCAGTCCCGACGTCATCGGCGTGACGCAGGGCGCCAGCGCGGCCGCGGTCGCCGCGATCGTGCTGTTCGGCGCCGCGGGCCCGGTGGTTTCGGCCGCGGCGCTGGCCGGCGCGCTGCTCACCGGCGCCACCATCTACCTGCTCGCCCGCCGCGGCGGCGTCCACGGCTACCGGCTGGTCCTGGTCGGCGTCGGGGTCGGCGCGGTGCTGACCAGCGTCGTGTCGTACCTGATGACCTGGGCCGACGTCACCCTCGCCCAGCAGGCCCTGGTGTGGCTCACCGGCAACCTCAACGGCCGCGGCTGGGACCACGTCGGGCCGCTCGCGACCGCGCTCGCCGTCCTGCTGCCGGTGGCGCTGGTCGGGAGCCGCGCGTTGACCGGCCTGCAGCTCGGCGACGACACCGCGGCCGGGCTGGGGATCCACGTCGAACGCAGCCGCGTCGCCCTCCTGCTGGCCGCCGTCGCGCTCGCGGCCGTCGCGACGGCGGCCGCGGGGCCGGTCGCGTTCGTCGCCTTCGTGGCCAATCCGATCGCGACGCGGCTCGTCGGCGGTGCCGGCGCCGGGCTGCTGCCCGCCGCGCTGACCGGCGCGCTCGTCGTGCTGCTGGGCGACTTCGCGGCCCAGCACCTGCTCGGGCAACAGCTGCCGGTCGGGGTCGTCACGGGTGCCGTCGGCGCCCCCTACCTGCTGTGGCTGCTGGCCACGGCCAACCGTGCCGGGCGAGTGTGAGGAACGCCGTGACACTGCACACCGAGAACCTCGAACTCGGCTACGGGCCGCTGCGCGTGGTCAAGGACCTGTCCGTCGAGATCCCGCCCGGCAAGGTCACCATGATCGTCGGGACCAACGCCTGCGGGAAGTCGACGCTCCTGCGCGGCCTCGCCCGGCTGCTGACCCCGACCGCAGGCGCGGTCTACCTCGACGGCAAGGGCATCACGACGTGGCGCAGCAAGGACGTCGCAGGAGTGCTGGGCCTGCTCCCGCAGTCGCCGACCGCGCCGGAAGGCATCACCGTCGCCGACCTCGTCGGCCGCGGCCGCTACCCGCACCAGGGCGTCTTCCGCCGCTGGAGCGCCGAAGACGACGACGCCGTCGCGAAAGCCCTGGCCGCGACCGACACCGTCGAGCTGGCCGCCCGCCCGGTCGACGAGCTGTCCGGCGGGCAGCGCCAGCGCGTCTGGATCGCCATGGCCCTCGCCCAGCGGACGCCGCTGCTGCTGCTCGACGAGCCCACGACCTTCCTCGACATCGCCCACCAGGTCGAGGTGCTCGACCTGCTGTCGGACCTGAACGCCGAGGACGGCCGGACGATCGTCATCGTCCTGCACGACCTCAACCTGGCCGCCCGCTACGGCGACCACCTGATCGCCATGAAGGACGGCCGGATCGCCGCCGAGGGCGCGCCCGCCGACATCCTCACCGCCGAGCTCGTCGCCGACGTCTTCGGCATGCCCTGCCGGGTCATCGAAGACCCGGTCTCCGCCACGCCCTTGGTGGTCCCGATCGGCAGGCGGCGGGCCACCCCCCGAGAAGGAGGAACCCCCGATGCGTCCTAAGTGGACTCGACTCGGCGCCGTCCTGGCGTCGGTCACGCTCCTCGCCGCCTGCGGCCAGCCGGCGAAGCCCAGCAGCTCCGGCGTCGGCGACCAGGAGGTCGCCACCGGCGGACGGCTGTTCTCCACCGCGGACGCCGAAACGGCCAAGCTCGGCGCCGACGTCGGCCCCGGCGTCTTCCCGCGCACGGTGACCCACGCGCTCGGCAAGACGAAGCTCGACAAGAAGCCCACGCGGGTCGTCGTCCTCGACAGCGGCGAGCTCGACGACGTCCTCGCGCTCGGCGTCACCCCGGTCGGCATGGCGACGACGTCCGGGCAGAGCGGCGTGCCGTCGTACCTCGCCGACCGCGTCAAGGGCATCCCGGCGGTCGGGGACATCAACAACCTCAACCTCGAGCAGATCGCGGCGCTGACGCCGGACCTGATCGTCGGCAGCAAGCTGCGCGCCAACGACCTCTACCCGCAGCTGTCGAAGATCGCGCCGACGGTGTTCAGCATCCGGCCCGGGTTCCCGTGGAAGGAGAACCTGCTGCTGGTCGGGGCTTCGCTCGGCGACGAGACGAAGGCCGTCGGGCTGCTGAACGACTACCAGAAGCGCGCCGACGAGGTGAAGGCCGCGGTCAAGGGCGCACCGAAGATTTCGCTGCTGCGGTTCCTCTCGGGCAACATCCGGCTCTACGGCAACCTGTCCTTCATCGGCGTGATCCTCAAGGACGTCGGCCTCCAGCGGCCCGCGAACCAGAACATCGACGAGCTGGCCGCGCAGATCTCCAAGGAACGCATCGACGAGGCCGACGCCGACTGGATCTTCTACTCCAGCTACGGCGCGGGGCCGAGCGCGGATGAGAAGGCCGTGACGAGCAGCGGGCTGTGGGCGGGCCTCGGCGCGGTCAAGGCGCAGCACGCGATTCCGGTGGCCGACGAAGTCTGGTTCCTCGGCCTCGGCCCGATCGGGGCGATGAAGGTCCTCGACGACCTCAAGAAGTACTTGGGCTGAGAAGATCGGGCGCGTGCCGGACACCATCGACGAGATCGACGCGCGCCTGCTGGCAGCGCTGGGGGAGGACCCGAGGGCCACGGCGGTCGCGCTGGCCGAGCGGCTGGGCCTGTCCCGCAACACGGTGCAGGCCCGGCTCGTGCGGCTGGAGCAGCGCGGCGTCCTCAGGTCCTTCGAGCGCCGCATCGACCCGGCGCGGCTGGGCTACCCGCTGCGGGCGTTCGTCAACGCGCAGGTCGACCAGCGGCGCCTCGCCGAGATCGGCGAGTCCCTGTCGGCGATCCCCGAGGTCACCGAGGTGTGCGGGCTGACCGGGGCGAGCGACCTGATGGTGCAGGTGGTCGCCGTCGACGCCGACGACCTCTACCGGATCGCCGGCCACATCCTGGCCTCGCCCGGGGTGGAGCGGACGAACATCTCGCTGGTCATGCGCGAGCTCGTCCCGTACCGCCTCGCGCCCCTGCTGGAGCGCGTGCATTCTGCGCAGCCGGAGGCCTGAGCCTCCGGCGTCCGGTGTGCATTCTGCGCACCTTCGACGGCATCGGTTGTGCGATGCGTCCACCAGTGCTGTCCTGGTGGGCACTTCCTGCACGAAAGGTGTCGACGATGACCCAGGCCCCCGTGACCGCCCCGGCGCTCACCGCGATCGAGCAGCGGGTGCTGTGGCTCGCCACCGCGATCGTGCACCAGGCCAACCGGGTCCGGCCGAACCCGTCCGGGCTGAAGGTCGGCGGTCACCAGGCGTCCTGCGCCTCGCTGGTGTCGATCATGACGTCGCTGTGGTTCCGGCACCTGCGTCCCGAGGACCGCGTCTCGGTGAAGCCGCACGCGTCCCCGGTGCTCCACGCGATCAACTACCTGCTCGGCGAGCTGGACGAGGCCTACCTGCCGACGTTGCGCGAGTTCGGCGGCCTGCAGAGCTACCCGAGCCGTGCTAAGGACCCCGACCCCGTCGACTATTCGACCGGCTCGGTCGGCATCGGCGCGACCGCCCCGATCTGGGGCGCCTTGGCTCGTCGTTACCTGACCACCCGGGGTTCGGATGCGGGCACCGGCCGCCAGTACTCGCTGGTCGGTGACGCCGAGCTGGACGAAGGCGCCGTCTGGGAGGCCATCCTCGACCCGGCCGTCGCCGAGCTGGGCGAGATCGTCTGGATCGTCGACCTCAACCGCCAGTCGCTCGACCGGGTCGTCCCGAACATCGCGGCCGGGCGGCTGCAGGGCATGTTCGACGCGGCCGGCTGGCAGGTCCTGACGCTGAAGTACGGGCGCCTGCTGGAGGAGCTGTTCACCCGCCCCGGTGGCGCCGAGCTGCGGGCCCGGATCGACGCCATGCCGAACCCCGAGTACCAGCGGCTCCTGCGCTGCGACGCCGCCCAGGTGCGTGACCGCCTGCCCGCGGGCAACGCCGCCCTCGCTGCGTTGGTGGCCTCGCTGGACGACGAGACGCTGCTCGCGGCGATCCGGAACCTCGGCGGCCACGACCTCGGCTCGCTCGACGAGGTCTTCGCGTCCATCGCGGACGACCGGCCGACGGTGATCTTCTGCTACACCGTCAAGGGCCGCGGCCTCCCCACGCAGGGGCACCCGCAGAACCACTCGTCGCTGCTGACCGTCGAGCAGATGGAAGAGCTGGCTTCGGCCCTGGGCACGGACCTCTCCTCGCCGTGGGAAGGCTTCGCTCCCGGGACGCCCGAAGCTGCGTTGTGCGCCGAAGTTGCTTCGCGTCTTCGCCGTCCGGACGTTCCTTCGGCGCCTTCGCTGGATCTGCCGGTCGACATCGGGCGTACCCCGTCCGGGACCGCCACGACACAGGCCGCGCTGGGCCGCGTGCTCCTCGACCTGACGCGCGAAGCGCCCGAAGCGGCGAAGCGCGTGGTGACGGTCAGCCCGGACGTCAGCTCGACGACCAACCTCGGCGGCTGGGTCAACAAGGTCGGCGTCTGGTCGGCCACCGAGCGCCGCGACTGGTTCGAGGACGACCCCGAGACGATCATGCACTGGCGGGAGAAGCCGACCGGCCAGCACGTCGAGCTCGGCATCGCCGAGACGAACCTGGTCGGCCTGCTGGGCGAGCTCGGCGCGACCTGGAGCCGCTGGGGCGAGCCGCTGCTGCCCATCGGCGTCATGTACGACCCGTTCGTCGAGCGCGCGCTGGAGCCGTGGTCGTTCGGCATCTACGCGGGCGGGCAGTCGATCCTGATCGGGACCCCGTCGGGTGTCACGCTCGCCCCGGAGGGCGGCGCGCACCAGTCGATCACCACACCGTCGATCGGCATCGAGCAGCCCGGCTGCGTCAGCTACGAACCGGCGTTCGCGCTCGACACCGAGTGGACGCTGCTGGCCGCGCTCGGCCGGCTCGGCAAGCCGGGCGGGACGTCGTCGTACTTCCGGCTCTCGACGCGTCCGGTCGACCAGACCCTCGCCGCGGTGCCCACGGACCCGGCCGCCCGCGAACGCCGTCGCCGCCAGGTCGTGGCGGGCGCGTACCTGCTGCGGCGTGCGGCCGCGCCGGCCGTCACGCTGGCGGCGATGGGGGCGCTGGTGCCGGACACGCTGGCCGCGGCCGAGCGGCTGGCCCAGGTCGGCGTGGAGGCCGACGTCGTGTGCGTGACCAGCCCGGGCCTGCTGTTCGAGGCGCTCCAGGCGCGGTCCGGCCGGGGCGGCGCCGAGTCGTGGATCCTGGACCAGGTGTTCCCGGCCTCGCGGGCCCGCCCGTTGGTGACGGTGCTCGACGGGCACCCGCACACGCTGGCGTTCCTCGCCGGGATCAACCGGGTGCCGTCGGTCGCCCTGGGCGTCACGGGCTTCGGGCAGTCCGGGTCGCTGGCGGACGTCTACCGCCACCACGGCATCGACACGGACGCGATCATCCGGGCCGCGCTCGACGTCGTCAGCTGAAGGTGGCGCCGGCGAGCAGGGTGTCCATCTTGGCGTCCCAGCCGGGGAAGGACCCGTACTGGACGACGAGGACCTTGCTCGTCGGCAGCCACCACATCCGGACCTGGTTGTTCTGCGCCGAGTTCTCGCAGGTGACCTGCCAGCGGCCGTACTCGGCCTTCTTGGGGCCGATCGGCGCGAACCCGGAGTCGAGGAGCTTGCTGTCCTTGGCCTTCGAGGCCTTCCCGGGCGGCGACGCGGGCGTGATGCAGGTCGGCAGGTCCGTGCCGGGGTACCAGCCGAAGGGGCGTTTCGTGCTCGGCGGGTTGACCGGCGCGCCGGGGTCCGCCTTGCGCAGGTCCAGGACCCGCGCCTCGCAGACCGCGGCGCCTTCGGCGATGCAGCCGTCCAGCAGGCCGTCCGGGCTGTGCTCGGTGTAGGTCGCGCCCGCCGGCAGGCTCAGGTGCAGCGGCCCGGCGGTGGCGTTCGGCCCGCTCGGGGCGGGCGGCGGGGTTTCGGCCGGGGTGCCGCAGGCGGTGACGCCCAGGGCGACCGCGACCACCAGGACAAGGTGCCGGAAGGACACGCGCTCACCTCTTTCGTCGGACGCGCTTGCACGGTGGATCATCCCGGTGGGTGACACGGCGCCGCCGACCGGGGCCCGGTGACCTGGGGTACACCTCGTGGGGGCGCCACGGGCGGCCCGGGTGGGCGCGTGGGACACTGGAGCGGTTATGACTGCCCTTCCCCTCGTCTTCGACGCGCCCAAGCGCGGCTTGCCGCCGCGCCACCTCGCCGACCTCTCGGTGTCCGAGCGCGCGGCGGCGGTCGCCGAGCTGGGGGAGAAGCCGTTCCGCGCGAAGCAGCTGTCGAACCACTACTTCTCCCGCCTGACGGTGGACCCGGCGGAGATGACGGACATCCCGGCGGCGTCGCGGGAGCGGCTCGTCTCGGACCTGATGCCGACGCTGCTGACCGAGGTCCGCGCGCTGGCGGCCGACGACGGCGCGACCCGCAAGACGCTGTGGCGCGCGCACGACGGCACGCTCCTGGAGAGCGTCCTGATGCGCTACCCGGACCGCGCGACGCTGTGCATCTCGAGCCAGGCCGGCTGCGGCATGGCGTGCCCGTTCTGCGCGACGGGCCAGGGCGGCCTTGACCGCAACCTGTCGACGGCGGAGATCGTGGACCAGGTCCGTTCGGCGGCGGCGGTCATGCGCGACGGCACGATGCCGGGCGGCCCGGGACGGCTGTCCAACATCGTCTTCATGGGTATGGGCGAGCCGCTGGCCAACTACAAGCGCGTGGTTGCGGCGGTCCGCCGGATCACCGACCCGGCTCCTGGTGGGTTGGGGATCGGGCAGCGGTCGGTGACGGTGTCGACGGTGGGGTTGGCGCCGGCGATCCGGAAGCTGGCGGACGAGAAGATGCAGGTGCGGCTGGCGGTGTCGTTGCACACGCCGGACGACGAGCTGCGGGACACGCTGGTGCCGGTGAACAACCGGTGGTCGGTGGACGAGGTGCTGTCGGCGGCGCGGTACTACGCGGACACGTCGGGGCGGCGGGTGTCGATCGAGTACGCCCTGATCCGGGACATCAACGACCAGCCGTGGCGGGCGGAGCTGCTGGCTCGCCGGTTGCGGCAGCACCTGGGGCAGCTGGTGCACGTGAACGTGATCCCGCTGAACCCGACGCCGGGTTCGAAGTGGGATGCGTCGCCGAAGCCGGTGGAGCGGGAGTTCGTGCGGCTGGTGAACGCCGGGGGAGTAGCGTGCACGGTGCGTGACACGCGCGGCCAGGAGATCGCCGCCGCCTGTGGGCAGCTGGCTGCCGAAGGCTGAGTTTCGTTTCGGTTATGGAGAAATCGTCGTGATGTATGCGCCCAGCCTGCTGGACCCGGCTGCGGAATCGTTGAAGCTGTCGGACGTGTGCGGCGCCACTGACGTGGCCCGCCAGGCGCGGACCCTGTTGGGTGAGCGGTTCAGTTCGGTGACGTTCATGTACGTGCTGATGCGGGCGTACGAGGTCGAGTACAACGCGGCGCGGGATGCTTCGCGGTGGCACGAGTTCCACGGTGGGCCGCGGGCGCTTTCGGACGCTGATCTGGAGAAGCTGCTCGCTCCCTGGCTGGACCGCTGATCAACGGTCCCGGCGTCACTGTTCGCCGGGGCCGGTATCAGGCGCCTTCGGGTGAGCCGGGATCACCCGAGAGCTGGGTCCGGTCAGTCCGTCGAGGTGGCGCCGGATGGTGTCGATCCATTGGATGCGCTGTTGGGCTTGACTGATTTCGAGCGCTTCCTGCCACGCTGTCTTGGCCTTGCCGATGTCCCCCAGAGCGGCGTATGAGCGGCCGAGGCCGTGGAGTACGTTGACCCGCACGAAGGTGTTGCCGAGTTCGCGATGCAGGGCACCGGCGCGCAGGAAGTGCTGCACCGCCTGCGAGTCGGCTCCGTCCAGGTGGGCGATGTGACCGAGGATCTCGACCGTGTAGGCCTCGCCTGCGAGGTCTTCGTGGTTCCGGTGCAGGGCCAGCGCGGTTTCGCAATCCGCTCGCGCCTGCTCTCGTTCGCCGATTTCGCTGCGGCACAGGCCCATCTCGGCGAGTGCGCGAGCTTCCCACACCGGTGCGTCGAAAGCCCGGAACAATCGCGCGGCGTCGACGGCGTGTTGCAGTGCGCGCGGGAAATCACGGCGCATCTCCCAGGCCCAGGCGAGAGCCAGCTGGCAGTGGGCCTGGCCGGGGATGTCGTGGATTTCACCGGCGAGGGCGAGAGCGTGGTGCAGGTGAGCCAACGCCTCGTCGTCCGTGTTCCGGACAGCGCGTGAGTCGCCGACGGCACGGTGGACCAGAGCTTCGACGGCAGGCACACCGAGGTGTCCGGCCGCTTCCAGGCTCGCCTGCCACATGGCGACCCGGTCGTCGACGTGGGCTTGCCGGTGCTGGAAGGTGTCCGCTGCCCAGGCCAGCTGCCACACCGCTGCATGCCAGCCGTGGTGGATCGCCAGCTGTTGGGTGGCCACCAGGCAGGGGTGTTCCCTCTTGAACCACTGCAGGGCTGCGGCGACGTCGGACAGTTGTCGGGGCCGGCAGCCGGGCACAGCGGGAGCGAGGGTTATCGGTGGCCGGTGTGGATCCAAGACCCGGTCGCCGGAATAGGCGGTGTGGAGGTAGAAGTCGGTCACGCGCCGCAGTGCCGCGTCCCGCCCACGCACGGCATCGGCCGCCCGTTCGGCTGCATAAAGCCGGACGAGGTCGTGCATTCGATACCGGCCGCCGGCGTCTTGGCCGAGCAGTGAGGCCTGCTCCAGCTTTCGTAGCAACGCCTTTGCTTTGCCGGGGGCGAGCCCCGTCAGGCCGGCGACGGCCGGGAGGCCGATATCCGGGCCGGGGGCGATGCCCAGCAGCCCGAACACCTCGGCCAGGTCGCTGGTCAGCGCGCGGTATGACCAGGACAAAGCCATGGGGAGGCTGGCCGCCGGATCGTTCTCGTCCAATGCGTCGAGGCGCAGCTCGCGGAGTTCGGCGGCCAGCGACGACAGAGGAACGTGCGCGAGGACCTGGGCGCGGCCGGCGACGATGCTCAAGGCCAGCGGGAGCCCGCCGCAGAAGGCGGTCATCTCGCCGGCGGCTGCGGGGTCCGCGGCGACCCGGTCGCGGCCGAGCCGGGTGACGAGCAGAGCGTGTGCCTCGTCGGTCGTCAGCACATCGAGGTGGAGGTGGCGCGCGTCGTGTGCGGTGACGAGCCCGGGTAGGTGGTTGCGGCTGGTGACCAGCACCGTGCACGGGGCGCCGCCCGGCAGCAACGGCCGGACCTGAGTGGTGTCGACGGCGTTGTCCAGCAAGATCAGCATTCTCTTGCCGACCAGCAAGCTGCGGTAGAGGGCGCTCCGGGAATCGAGGTCGCGGGGGATCGCGGCCGAGTCGACGCCGAGCGCGTCGAGAAATCCGCGCAGCGCTCCCATTGTCGACATCGCCTCGCCGCTGGGGTCGAATCCCCGCAGGTTCACGTACAACTGTCCATCCGGAAACGAATCCAAATGCCGGTGAGCCCAATGCAGGGCGAGCCAGGTTTTGCCGATCCCGCCGGTTCCGCCGATCGCCGAAATGACCACTGTCGCACCGGAATCCGGTTCGTCGCCCATGGTGGCGTCCAGGCGTTCCAGTTCGCCTGCCCTTCCGACGAACTGGCGCGGTTTCGCGGGCAGCTGGCGCGGGATCGGTGGAGCCGGTGGGCCGGGGTGGATGTGCAGATCACCGGCGACGATACCGACCTGCGCCGCCGTGCCGACCGAGTGCGCCGTGATCGTGTTTTGCACCCGTTGAGGTTCACCGTCCAGCGTATTACCCTGGTTGTGCATCTCGCCACCATCCCGCGATCGCCGGAGAAGAGTTCACCGTAGCCAATTGGCGTGGCAAATATTCAAAGCTGCTCCGAATGGATTAAGGAACACCAATGCAAACAGCGTATGCTGCTCCGAACGAGGGTCTCGCCACTCCACTGCCGGATTTCGATCTGCACAGCGTCGAGGAAGCCCTCAAGGTAAACCACCGAATCTACGGAGGTACACCCCTCTCGCCGGACGACCTCCGGTCCGGGATTCGGCAGTACCGCGAGTTTCTCAGGCGGCACAAGGCCGAAGGGATGCCTGACCGGTTCGAGGTGCCGTCTTACCTCGTCGACCGGGTGTGGCACACCCACATGTGCGAAACGCGCCAGTACGCCGAGGACTGCGTCGCGTACTTCGGGCGGGTTTTCCACCACAGCTCCGGCCGGTGCAATGGCGGCTCTCCGCCCGCGTAGACGTCAGGCCCGGAGCCTTTGCCTATCCGAGTTCAGGCGCCCGCGAGGGACTTCGACAGGGCGACCAGCTCGCGGGCGTCGTCGTCCAGGCCTGCGCCCTCCGGGATCGCTATCGGCATCGGCTCCTCCGGGGCCGGTTCGCGGCGGGCGTGGGCGCGCAGTGCCTCCGTCAGCCGGTCCGGCAACGGGCCTTCCGCGCGGGCGACGTACGGGCTGATGCGGACCAGCCCGTCGCGGCATTCGATCACCCGGCGGTAGTAACGGCGGTGGACGCCCAGCACGCTCAGCGCGTCCCAGCGGCCCGGTGGGGTGCGGCTCAGCGCGTCCTCCGGGAACGCCTCGTGCAGCTTTGTCCACAACGGACGGAGGCGGTGGTACGTCCGCAGGTGCTGCCACCACACCCGTGCCGCCGCCAGGCGGGTGGCGACGCCCGGGTACGACAGGCCGATCACCAGCAGGATCGCGCTCGGGAACACCATGAACACCGTGGCCTGCACCAGCAGCCAGGGGATCGCCGCGCCCGCCCAGTGGACCAGCACCACCGCGATCAGCGTCGCGCCGCCCACCGCGCCGAACGCGAAGCCCACCGAGGCCACCGAAAGCCCGCGGGCCAGCCGGGGCGCCGCTCCGCGCGCGTAGCGGCGCGCGAAAAAGCAGGCGCTCGCGATGCCGTAGGTGAGGTACAGGTCCGCCGCGAGGTAGAACACCGAGACTCCGGCACGGGGGTACTGCGCGGGCGGGACGTCCGGCATGAGCACCGTGACCGTCGCCATCACCAGGATCGCCGCGCCGAGCGGGATCGCTTCCAGCCGGGCCCGCCGCCGGGCGCGAAAGCCCGGCATGGCCGAGAACAGGAAGAAGCACGCCAGGGAATAGACCAGCCCGCAGAGGAAGACGTGCTGGAACAGCAGCGGCACGATCCGCCCGGGATCCGGCTGGTTGACGTCGCCCGCCAGCAGGCCCAGCGGGTAGGCGGCCGCGAAACAGGCCAGGCAGGCGGTGA
Source organism: Amycolatopsis sp. NPDC004747 (assembly GCF_053601335.1). NCBI lineage: Bacteria > Bacillati > Actinomycetota > Actinomycetes > Pseudonocardiales > Pseudonocardiaceae > Amycolatopsis > Amycolatopsis sp. NPDC004747. The sequence goes on from NZ_JBSGBQ010000018.1 coordinate 81,260, forward strand.
CCATCCAGCGGGCGACGTCGCCCGGGGCGCGGGTCAGCTGGTAGATCTTCCACAGCAGCGCGGGGAACAGGATGACGCCCTGGACCACGATCAGCGTGATCTTGCTGTTCACAGCCAGCCCAGCCGTTCGTCCAGCGCGGCGTCGATCCGCCGCGCGGCACCGCGGTCCGACGACGGCGGGGCGACCCGGTCGAGCACCGACGCCCACTCCAGGATGATCGTCGCCACCGTTTCGGCCTCCCGCTCGTGGTCGGTGTCGTAGGAGGTGCGCAGCAGGGCCCGCCGGACCGCCTCCGGCTCCAGGCCCGGCCCCAGCCGGCCGACCAGCTCGGGGTTCTCCGCGGTGGCGCCGTGGCCGGCCAGCAGGTGGCCCAGCTCGTGCAGGATGATGTGGCGCTGGTGGGGCTTGCTCGTGTCCTGCTGGTAGACGATGTAGTCGGCCTGGGCGGTGGCGATCCATGCGCCGAACGGTCCCGGCACCGGGATCCGGTGCGGGAGCAGCCGGATCGGGCGGCCGCGCTGCTGCCCGACGGTGCGGCAGAGCTCGACGACGTCGAGGGGCGGCCGGATGCCCAGTTCGTTCAGCAGCCGCCTGCAGCGGCGCCGCAACTCGCGTTCCTTCACCAGCCGCCTTGCCATCGCCGTCGGAGCACCCGGACCGCCCTACCGTAGACGACGCCGTCCCAGTCGATCATCGCCCGCCCTGGGGACCCGCTAGCCGTTCTCCAGCGCGATCTCGCAGAGTGAGGCCCGCAGCGGGGAACTGCCGCTCACCGGGTCGCTCGGTCCCTGGCCCAGCACGAGGTTGAGGTTGGCGCTGCCGTCGCCGACGACCGGGTAGCCCGGCTCGCCCAGCCCGGCCGCGGGCTGCCACCAGCCGTGCTGGCCGCACACGACGTCCCGGTGCAGGTTGACGTTGAACTTCGCCCGGGCGCGGACGCTGCCGCGGGGCGTCTCCAGCCGCACCCAGTCGCCGGCCGTGATGCCGCGCGCCGCCGCCGTGTCGGGGTGCAGCTCGACCTGCGGGTCGGGGGCGGACTTGCGCAGGCTGGTGATGGCGCGGTGCTGGGTTTCGCAGAAGAACAGCGACTTGGCGCAGGTGAGGATCAGCGGGTACCGGGCGGCCAGGTCCGGCCGGGAAAGCGGGCTGAGCGACGGCTCGTCGTAGGCGGGCAGCGGCGGGTACCCCTCCCGCAGCAGCGTCTCGGAGTACAGCTCGACGACGCCGGACGGCGTCCGGAAGCCGCGCTGTTCGTACTTCCGGTGGACCGTCCGCAGCGGCAGGCGGACGCCCTCGGGTGTGGCCCGCAGCTGCTCGAGGCCGAGGCCACTGGGGGCGAGCTGGTGGCGCCAGGCCGCCTCGACGTCGCCGTCGAAGAAGTGCTCGCCCAGCCCCAGCGCGAGCGCGAGGTCGAAGATGATCCGCAGGTCCGGCCGGGCTTCCCCGCGCGGGGCGACCAGCGGCCGCCGCAGCTGGACGGTGGCCTGCGCGTCCTGGCCGATCTCGAAGCCGATCCGCAACGCCTCGGCTTCCCAGGCGCTCGTCGCCGGCAGCACGAGGTCGGCCTGTTCCGCGGTCGGGGTCATGAACAGGTCCGTGTGCACGAAGAAGTCCAGCGCGCCGAGCGCGTCCCGGCCGCGGGCGCTGTCGCCGTGGGCCAGCACCAGGTTGGCGCCGAAGTTGACCAGCGCCCGGGCCCGGTACGGGACGCCGTCGAGGGCCGCCCGGTAGAAGTCCTCGCCGGTGACGAACTCGAACCGCGCCGGGCCGAGCGGCCGGTCGCGGACACCGATGGCCTTGGCCCGCTGGGCGGGGGACAGCAGCGCCGCGCCGTCGACCGGGTTCGACGGCACGGGCGTGAACAGGACGTTCCCGCCCGGCACGTCGAGGCAGCCGGTGAGCGCGTACAGCTGGCCGATGGCGCGCACGGTCTGCGTCGCGTTGCTGTGCTGTTCGAGGCCGCTCCAGGTGTAGAACGCGACCGGGCGCGCTTCCCACAGCAGCCGGGCCACGGCGGTGATCCGGTCGGCGGGCACGCCGGTGATCCGCTCGGCGACGTCGGGGGTGAACCGGGCGCACTGCTCGGCGATGAGGTCCCAGACCCGGCGGGTCGCCACGCCGTCCGGCGGGGGCGTCCCGGGCGCCAGCAGCGCGCCGGTGTCGGTGCGGACCGACCACGACGCATTGGTCCACCGGTCCACGAAATCGCGGTCGTACCAGCCGTTTTCGATCATCTGACCGGTGATTGCCAGTGCCAGTGCGGCGTCCGTGCCGGGCCGGACGCGCAGCCAGTGGCCGGCCTTGCTCGCCAGACCGGCCCGGCGCGGGTCGACCACGACGAGCTTCGCGCCCCGCCGCAGCGCCGCCGTGGTCGCGGTGGCGTGCGCGAGCCGGGACACCGACGGGTTGTACCCCCAGTAGAGGATGCAGCCGGCGTGCTCGAGGTCGGGCAGGTAGCCGCCGGGCACCGGCTCGCCCCAGGTGTAGGTGGTGGCCAGGTGCCGTCCCCAGCCGCACAGCTCCATGTAGCTGACGAGGTTCGGGCTGCCGAAGGCGCGCCGGAGCCGGGTCAGCCAGTCGACGGAGTCGGACATGGCCGACGTCGACGGCGAAGCGCTGCCGAAGACGACGGCTTCCGGTCCCGATTCCGCGGCGATCGCCCGCAGCCGCGACGCGACCGTGGCCAGCGCCTCGTCCCAGCTCAGCCGTTCCCAGCCCGGGTCGGCCGCGCCCTTCGGCGCGGTCCGCCGCAGGGGGTGCAGCAGCCGCTCGGGGTGCGTGACGATCTCCGGCGCGGCCTTGCCCTTGACGCACAGGGCCTGCCCGGTCGGGTGGCCGGGCAGCGGGCGCAGGGCGAGCAGGCGCCCGTCCTCGACGGTGGCGGTGGCCCCGCAGCGGGACACGCACAGCGGGCAGAACGTCGCCACTTCGGTCGCCATCGGGACACCTCCGATACCTCCGTCCGGAGCATTCATCGTGGCACCGGCGTACCTGGGCGGCGCGCTACAAGTTGATAAAGGGCATTTCGTGGGGAATTCACGCGATTTAATTCGATGGCGTGGCGAGGGGAGACGGAGTTGAGTCGGCTCCCATGGTGCAGGTGCACGGAACATGCGATGAGCGGTTCGGCGAGGTGCGCGACGCCCTCGCGGAGTCCTTGGCCAAGGACGACGTCGGTGCTTCGGTCGCGGTCGTGCACCGCGGCGAGCTCGTGGCCGACCTGTGGGGCGGGTACGCCGACGCCGGTCGGACCGTGGCCTGGGAAGAGAACACGATCACCAATGTCTGGTCGACGACCAAGACGATGATCGCCTTGTGCGCCTTGATCCTCGCGGATCGGGGCGAGCTCGACCTCGACGCGCCGCTCGTCCGGTACTGGCCGGAGTTCGGTGCCGCGGACGTGCGGGTGCGGCACGTGCTTTCGCACACCGCGGGACTTCCCGTCTGGGACACGCCGATCACGCTGGCCGATCTGGTCGATTCGCCCAAGGTCACCGCGCTGCTCGCCGCGCAGGAACCGCGCTGGACGCCCGGGGAAATCGGCTGCTATCACGCGGTGACGCAAGGGTTCCTGCTCGGCGAGGTCGTCCGCCGGATCACCGGGAGGACGATCGGGGCGTTCTTCGCCGCGGAAGTCGCCGGCCCGCTGGGCGCCGACTTCCACATCGGACTGCCCGACGACCTCCACGACCGGGTCGCGCCGTCGCTCGCCCCGCCCGGCGGGCTGACCGTGCCGCCGCCCACCGAACTCTTCGACGCCGCCCCCAATCCCCCGTTGGTGCCCGAGGACACGAACACCGCGGCGTGGCGGCGCGCGGAGATCCCCTCGGGGGCCGGCTACGGCAACGCCCGGTCGGTCGCGACTGTCCAGTCGGTCCTCACCTCCGGCGGTGCCGGGCTGCTGTCGCGGGCCGGGTGCGAGCGGGCCCTGGAGGAGCAGTACCACGGTCTCGACCACGGGCTGGGCGTCCAGATGCGGTACGGCATGGGCTACGGCATCAGCCGCCGCAACTGCTTCTGGGGCGGCATGGGCGGTTCCCTGGTGTTCAACGACTTCGACGCCGGCCTCACCGTCGCCTACGTGATGAACCAGATGCTCGACGCCATCACGGGCGACGGCCGCGGCATGACCATGGTGGCCGCGGCCTACGGCGGCCTGGGCTGAGGCGTCAGCCGATCCGGTAGAGCAGGCCGTCCCGGACGGCGAGCACGGCGAGGGGGCCGTTCGTGGCGCCCGCCGTCGCCTGCCAGGCCGTCGCGCCCGGTGCCGCGGCCTGGCCGGCGGTGAGCGGCAGGCCCGCGCTGCCGCCGCCGGTCACCGTCCCGGCCTGGTCGGTGACGAGGACGCAGTCCGGCTGCGGGCCGTCGAGGGCCACCCAGCCGGTGATGATCGCGCCGGGGTCGGTGGCCGGGGCATCGAGCGCTCCGCGCACCGGCCGGGCGGTGCCCAGGTCGACGTGACCGCCGAGTTCGGGACCGTGGCAGCCCAGGGTGAACGCGCTGCTGAACGGGTAGGCCCCCAGCGCGCGGGCCGCGGGGCCGGCGGCGCGCTGGATGTGCAGCGCCTCCAGCGCCGCCGGGGCGTCGACGCGCAGCGCGACGGCGGAGAGGGTGAGTGGCGCGTAACTGCGGCGCACGAGGTCGGCCTTGCCGCCGCCGATCGCGTGCGTCAGCAGCGCCAGGGTGACCAGGCCCGCGACGACGTAGCGGTGTGGCCACTGTGGACGGTGCAGGACGGCCGGCACGGTCAGCGCGATCGTCGCCAGCGCGGCGACCAGGACGTACCGGCTGATGAGCCCGACGTTGCCGCCGGGCACGTTCGCCGTCGTGCGGCCCAGCGCCAGCATCGCCGCCAGCGCGAAGGCGTAGAGCGCGAGGCCGGCCCAGCCTGCCTCCGACGGCGGCCGGGCGGTGACCGTCCGGTGCAGCAGCAGGCCGAGCAGGGCGATCGTGAGCCCGCCGGCGATGACCGCGACGCCGGCGACGTCGACCGACCACAGCCCGCCGACAGCCGCGGCGGCGACGGAGAGGCGTCCGTCGGGGTCGAAGGCGGCCGTCGCGCCCGACTGCGTCCCGGCGGGCTTGGTGAGCCACCACGCGCCGAGGACGACCAGGCCGGCCACCGCCGGGACGGCGACCCGGAGCCGGGATTCCCCGCGCAGCCAGGCGACGAAGGCGATCACGAACCAGATCGGCAGCGCGGCACCGAAGCACAGGCACCCGGCGACGGCGGCCGCGCACGCACCGGCCAGGCGGCCGCGGTGAGCGCACGCGACGGCGATCGCGCACGCCGTCACCGCGGGAACCCAGCTGATGCCGTTGGTGCCCTGCACCCAGAGTTCGGTGGCGTGGGAGGAGAACAGCAGCCACGAGACGGCGGCCGTCAGCGCGCCGCGGGCGGGGTGTTCGGGCAGCATCGTGCGCAGCGCGAGCACGGCGACCGCGAGCAGGGCGACCGTCAGGACGGTCAGGACCCGGTTGTCGCCGCCGAACCACGCCGCGTCGGCGTAGAAGAGCAGCGACGGCACGACGAACGGCTGGTCGAGGTGGTAGGTGAAGACCTGGCCGAGCAGCAGGTTCCCGGAGTCGTCGGTGATCTTGGCGAAGACGTGCCAGTAGTCGAGCAGCACGGGCATCCGCGGCGCACGCACGGCGGCCAGCAGCGCGAGCCCGGCGGGCAGCGCGGCGAAGAGCCACCACGCGAGGGCCGGCAGCCGCCCGGTCGCCCGCGCGGTGGCTTCCGGGATCGGCGTAGTGACGTCCGGTCCGAGGGCGTCGGCGAGCGCTGGCTGCGTCATGGGTCTCCTGCCGGGAACGGTGGGCGCCGCCGAATGGTAGCGGCGGCGCAGCTCAGCGTGGCCGGCCCGGCGCCCAGAGCCCGTCCGCGTCGCCCGCCTCCAGGCGGCCTCGGTACACGCCGATCTTGCGGTCGATCAGCTTCAGGTTCTCCTGCAGCTCCGCCAGCCTCGTCAGCACGTCCGCGCGGTGTTCCTCCAGCAGCGCCAGGCGTTCCGCCTCGTTGCCGTGGCCGGCCGCGACGAGGTCCGCGTAGCGGCGGATCATCTTGATCGGCATGCCCGTGGCGCGCAGCTTGGTGCAGATCTTGATCCAGTCGAGGTCCAGCTTCCGGTAGCGGCGCCGGCCGCCGCTGGTGCGGTCGACGTCGGTCACCACCAGGCCCGCTCGTTCGTAGTAGCGCAGCGTGTGCGCGCTGACCCCGGTGCGGCGGGCCGCGTCCGCGATGGTCAGCCCCTCCGCGGGGATCGGGTTGACTTCGAGCACGCTCTAAATCCTAGCGTCGAAGACATGAACGTTCCGACCACAAGCCGTCCCGGCCTCGTGCTCGCGATCTGCTGCGCCAGCATCGTCGTCGTGGTGATGGACATCTCCATCGTCACCGTCGCGCTGCCCTCGATCCGCCGTGACCTGGGCGCTTCCGTCTCCGGCCTGCAGTGGACCGTCGACGCCTACACGCTGGTGCTGGCCGCCTTCCTCGTGCTCGCCGGGTCCGCCGCCGACCGGTTCGGCCGCAAACGCGTCTTCCGGTGCGGGCTCGCCGTCTTCGGCATCGGGTCGCTGCTGTGCAGCCTCGCCCCCGGCATCGGCTGGCTGATCGCCGCCCGGGCGCTCCAGGCCGCCGGCGGCACCATGCTCAACCCGGTCGCGATGGCCATCGTCGCCACCACCTTCCCGGCGCCCGCCGAGCGCGCCCGCGCCATCGGCGTGTTCGGCTCGATGTCCGGCCTGGCGCTGGCGCTCGGGCCGATCCTCGGCGGCGCGCTCGTCGACGGCTTCGGCTGGCGGGCCGTGTTCTGGGTGAACGTGCCGATCATCGCCGCCGCGCTGGTCGCGACGACGGTGTTCGTGCCCGAGTCGCGCGCGCCGCGGGCCCGCCGCTTCGACCCGGTGGGGCAGCTCCTCGTGCTGCTGGTGCTCGGCAGCGTCGTCGCCGCCCTCATCGAGTCGCACCGGCTGGGCTGGACCTCGCCGTGGATCCTCGGCCTGCTCGCCCTGGCCGGGCTGGGTGTGCTGGGCCTGCTCGCCTACGAGCCGCGCCGCACCGATCCGCTGCTCGAACTGCGCCTGTTCCGCAGCCTGTCGTTCAGCGGGGCGATCGTCATGGCGCTGGTCGCGCTCTGCGGGTTCGGTGTCTTCCTCTTCGTGACGACGCAGTACCTCCAGGACGTCCGCGGCCTGACCCCGCTGACGGCGGGGCTGTGCGTGCTGCCGGTCGGCGTGCTCGTCCTGGTCCTGTCGCCGCGGACCGGGCGGTTCGTCGGCACGCGCGGGCCGCGCCGGCCGCTGGTCGTCTCCGGTGTCGCGCTCGCCGCGGGCGGCGCCGTCTCGGCGTGGCTCGCCCCGGCGACGCCGCTGCCCCTCGTGCTCGCGACCTTCCTGCTGTTCGGCGTGTTCCTCGGCACGGTGAACCCGCCGATCACCAACACCGCCGTCTCCGGGATGCCGGGGTCGATGGCCGGGGTGGCGGCGTCGCTGGCGTCGGCCGGACGGCAGACCGGCACGACACTGGGCGTCGCGCTGTCGGGCGCGGGACACGGCGTGTGGTGGCTGGTCGCCGGGCTCGGGGCCGCCCTGGTCGTCCTCGCGCTGCTCGGCACCGGACGCCGGGCGGCCGTGACGGCCGACCGGGCGGCGGCGCTGTTCGACGAGCTCAGCCTCCCGCGACCGACGGGATGATCTGGACCTCGGCGTCCGGGCGCAGCGCGGTCGCGGTGCCGCCGCGGTGGCGGCACTCCTCGCCGTCGACGTAGAAGTTGACGTACCGGCGCAGCCCGGCCTGTTCGTCGCGCAGCCGCCGCTCCAGTGCCGGGTACCGCTCGGCGAGCGCGTCGAGCAGGCCGCCCAGCGTGGCCGGCTCGGCGACCTCGACGGCCAGCCGGGACTCGCCGCCGGCCTTCTCCCGCAGCGTCCCGGGCAGCAGCACGGTGATCCGCACGGTTCACACCCTCGCGGCGCGGACGCTCAGCACGTCGGGCAGGTGGGCCGCGACCAGCTGCCAGCTGTCGCCGTCGTCGCGGCTGGCGTAGACGTCACCGGTCCGCGAACCGAAGTACACCCCGGCCGGGTCGGCGTCGTCGGTGCACATCGCGTCCCGCAGGACGCCGGCCCAGTAGCCGTCCGGCAACCCCGGTCCGAGTGCCTCCCACGACTTGCCGGCGTCCTCGCTGCGGTACACCCGGCACCGGCCGTCCGGCGGGAACCGCATCGCGTCGGCGACCAGCGGGAACGTGTAGATCACCTCGGGCCGGCCCGGGTGGACGACCATCGGGAAGCCGAAGTCGCTGGGCAGGCCCTCGGCGATGGACCGCCAGGACGCGCCGGCGTCGTCGCTGCGGTAGACGCCGTGGTGGACCTGCGCGAACAGGCGGTCCGGCTCGGCCGGGTGCCGGGCGACCTTGTGCACGCACTGGCCGTACTCGGGGTACGGGTCGGGCACGTGGACCGCCTTGATGCCGGTGTTGCTCGCCGCCCAGGACGCGCCGCCGTCCTCGGTGCGGTAGACGCCGCCGGTGGACATCGCCACGGTGACGCGGGCGGGGTCGGTGGGGTGCGGCAGGACGGTGTGGACGGCCTTGCCGCCGCCCCCGGGCGTCCAGTGCTCGCGGTGCGGGTGGTCCCACAGGCCGCGGACCAGCTCGTAGGTGCGGCCGCCGTCGGTGGAGCGGAACAGGGCGGAGGGTTCGGTGCCGGCGTAGACGACGTCCGGTTCGCTCGCCGGGCCCGGCACGAGCTGCCACGCCCTGGCCAGCGACTCGCCGGTGTCCGCCGGGAACGCGATCGGCGCGTGGTCGGGTTCGGCCCAGGTCGCGCCCAGGTCGTCGCTGGTGGCCACGCTCGGCCCGTAGTGCTCGCTGGTGACCCCGGCCAGCAGCCTCGGCGGTTCGCGGCGCGTGTCGATGCCGACCGCGTACACCTCGGTCATCGGGTGGTGCGGGCCGGTGACCTCCCAGGTGGCCCGGTCGTCCGTGCTGGTCGCCAGCCACAGGCCTTTGCGCGTTCCGATCGCGAGCAGGACGGACATCGGTCACCTCTCCGTGGTGATGCAGGTCACAGGTACTCTGCCGGAAAAATCGCCCCGGGGAAATGTCGAACGCCGGACCGGTGCGTTCGACGCGGGGGTGAAGGCCGGTCAGCGCGTCCGGGAACGCACCGGACCCCGGCCGACGAACACAGGGAGCACACCATGCGGTTTCTCATGATGCACCGGGTCGACGAGCACGACCCGAAGTCGTGGAACCCCAGCCAGGAGTTCATCGAGCAGATGGGCGGGTTCATCCAGGAGGCCGCCGAGAAGGGCATCCTCATCACGGCGGAGGGCGTCCACCCGACGGAGAAGGGCTCGCTGGTCCGCAAGCCGCGCGGCGCCGCGATCCGGGTGACCGACGGGCCCTTCGCCGAAGCCAAGGAGGTCATCGGCGGGTTCGCGCTGATCAACGCGGCGGACCGGGCGGAGGCCGTCGAGTTCGCCAAGCGGTACGTCGAGCTGTTCGACCAGGACATCGAGGTGGAGGTCCGCCAGGTCGTGGAGTTCGAGGACCTGCCGACGCAGGACTGACGAGCGCCGGTGGCGCTAGGGTGGCGGGACGAACGACTCTGGGGGGCGGATGTTCCTGGTCACCGGCGCCACCGGCAACGTCGGCCGTGAAGTGGTTTCGGCACTCGCCGCGGCGGGCGCACCGGTGCGGGCGCTGGTGCGCCGGCCGGACGTCACCCTGCCGGACGGGGTCGAGGCCGCGGTGGGTGACCTCAACGCGCCGAGCGAGCTGACGGACGCGCTGAAGGGCGTCGAAGGCGTCTTCCTGCTGTCCGGCTACGAGGACATGCCCGGCATGCTGGCCCGGGCCCGGGTGGCGGGCGTGCGGCGGATCGTGCTGCTGTCCGGCGGATCGGCGGCGCTGGAAGACCTGGACAACGCGGTCTCCCGCTACATGACGCTGTCCGAGCGCGCGGTGCGGGAATCGGGCCTGGACTGGACGTTCCTGCGGCCGCGCGCGTTCATGTCGAACGCCCTGCGCTGGCTGCCGCAGCTGCACGCCGGCGACACGGTCCGCGTGCAGTTCCCGGACGTCCCGGTGGCGTGCATCGACCCGGCCGACATCGCGGCGGTGGCGGCACTGGCACTGGCCGGCGGGCACGAAGAGCAGGTCCACGAGCTCACCGGGCCGGTGGCGATGCGGCCGGCCGAGCAGGTTTCGGTGCTGGGTTCGGTGCTGGGGCGGGACCTGGAGCCCGTCGGGCTGTCGAACGACGAGACGCGGGCGGAGCTCGAGGCGGCGATGCCGCGCGAGTACGTCGACGCGTTCTGGAACTTCTACGTCGACGGCACCTTGGACGAGGCGACGGTGCACCCGACGGTGCCGGAGCTGACCCGGAGGCCGGCCCGGACGTTCGGCGAGTGGGCCGTGGCCCACGCGGACGCCTTCCGCTGAGCCGGCCGGCCTGTCCAACGGGCCGGCCGCCGTTCGTAGTGGTGGCGTACGGCAACCGAGCCACTGGAGGAACCGTGAAGTACCTGATGCTGATCAACGCCGCTCTCGACGCCGACGGCGCGCCCACCGGCTGCAGCACGCCCGAGGACTGGATGCTGTTCGACAAGTCCCTCAAGGAAGCCGGGGTCTACGTCGGTGGCGACTCGGTCGCCGACTTCACCACGGCCGCCGCGGTCCGGGTCGACGAGCGCGGCGAGCGGATCGTCACCGACGGCCCGTTCGCCGAGTCCCGGGAGGTGCTCGGCGGCTACTTCGTCGTCGACGTGCCGGATCTCGACGTCGCGCTCGACTGGGCGGCGCGCTGCCCGGGCTCCCGCGACGGCGGCTCGATCGTGGTGCGGCCGCTCGCCGGCTACCAGGGCTGACGGCGGTGGCGGAGCGGGCGGCCGCCGGGGTGACGCTCGAGGCGGTGTTCCGGGAGGAGCGCGGGCTGCTGCTGGCCGCGCTCGTCCGCCGGTTCGGCGACCTCGACCTGGCCGAGGAGGTGACGTCGGAGGCGATCGAGGCGGCGCTGGTGCACTGGCCGGCCGAGGGCGTGCCGCCGAAGCCGGGCGCCTGGCTGATGACGACGGCCCGGCGCAAGGCCGTCGACCGGCTGCGCCGCGACCAGGCCTACGCGGCCCGGCTGGCGGTGCTGCAGGTCGAGGCCGAACGCGCGGCGCCCGCCCCGCTCGCCGACGACGGCGGCCTGCCCGACGAGCGGCTCCAGCTGTTCTTCACCTGCGCCCACCCGGCGCTGCCCGCCGAGGACCGCACGGCGCTGACGTTGCGCTGCCTCGCCGGGCTCACGACGCCGGAGGTGGCACGGGCGTTCCTGGTGGAGAGCGCGACCATGGGCAAGCGGATCGTGCGCGCGAAGAACCGGATCCGCACGCTGCGGATCCCGTTCCGCGTGCCGGACGCTTCCGAACTGCCCGGCCGGTTGCCGGGCGTGCTGCAGGTCGTGTACTCGATCTTCACCGAGGGCTACGCGGCGAGTTCGGGCCCGGACCTGCAGCGGCTCGACCTGGCGGAGGAGGCGATCCGCCTGGCCCGCATCCTGCGCCGGCTGCTGCCGGCCGAGCGCGAGGTGGCGGGTCTGCTGGCGCTGATGCTGCTGATCCACGCCCGCCGGGACGCCCGGACGGGCCCGGAGGGCGACCTGGTGCTGCTCGACGACCAGGACCGCGCTCGCTGGGACCGGGCGATGATCGCCGAAGGGGCGGCGCTGGTGGTCTTCGCGCTGACGGGAGGGCCACCGGGGCTGTACGGCGTCCAGGCGGCGATCGCGGCCCTGCACGACGAGGCCGAGGACGTGGCGGGAACGGACTGGCCGCAGATCGTGGGGTTGTACGACGTGTTGCGGGGGCTGGCGCCCTCGCCGGTGGTGGAGCTGAACCGCGCGGTGGCGGTGGCCATGCGCGACGGCCCGGCGGCGGGGCTGGAGCTGCTGGACGGGCTGGCGGCCGAGCCTCGGCTGCGCGGCTACAGCCCGTTCCCGGCGGCGCGCGGCGACTTGCTGAGCCGGCTGGGCCGTCGCGAGGAAGCGGCGGCGGCGTACCGGGAGGCGCTGGAGCTGGCGGGCACCGAGCCGGAGCGGGCGCACCTGCGGGGGCGGCTGGCCGGAGAGGGGTGAGGTGGGGTTGGTCTCCGGCCGGGGAGGGGCGGGGTGGTGTTGGGCTCTGGCCGGGGAGGGGTGAGGTGGTGTTGGCTTCTGGCCGGGGAGGGGCGGGGCGGTGTTGGCCTCCGGCCGGGAAGGGGTGAGGTGGTGTTGGGCTCCGGCCGGGGAGCGGTGAGGTGGTGTTGGGCTCCGGTCGGGAAGGGGCGGGGTGGTGTTGGTCTCCGGCCGACGTGGGTGAGGCGGCGTTGGCCTCCGGCCCCCGGTGACCATTTTACCGCCGGCCACCGACAGTTCCGGCGGAAAGCGCTCGAGCCGGCGGGAACGACCCACATTTGCCCGGTCGGAAACGAAGGTGGGTATCAGCGCAGCCGGCCGCCGGAAACCGTCGGTGGTCGCCGGTAAGCTGGATGCCGGGGGCCGGAGGCCTACCCCGCCCGCAACGCCGCCACGGCCGGCGCGAACATCGTCGCCTTGATCGCGCCCAGTGTTCCCCGGTCCTTCCCCGCCAGCTCGCGGACCCGCTCCGAAGCCACCTTCACCACCTCGCCCTCGGCCGCGACCTCGTCCACCAGCCCGATCTCCGCGGCCTCCGGGCCGCCGAACCGCCGCCCCGTCGTCATCGACGCGATCGCCGCCGACGGGGTCAGCTTCCCCTGGATCAGCGCCGCCATCCCCGGGGTGAACGGGATGTTGATGTCCGCCTCCGGGAAGCAGAAATAGCCCCGGTCCGCGCGCATCACGCGGAAGTCGTGGGCCATCGCCAGCATCGCGCCCGCGCCGAACGCGTGGCCGTTGACCGCCGCGATCGTCGGGACCGGCAGCGTCAGCACCCTCGCGAACAGCTCCTGCACCTCCGCCACGTACGCGGACGCCTGGTCGCCGTGGGCCGTCAGCCATTCGAGGTCGAGGCCGTTCGAATAGAACTTGCCGCTCCCGGTGGTGACCAGCGCGCCCTCCACACCGTCCAAAAAGGAATGGACGCGCTGCAGCCAGTCCGGGGAGAAGCGGTTCTCGTCCGAACCCAGGTCGAGCACGGAAACGGTCACGGTCGGTCCTTTTCTCGAGGGGGCACGGTCAGCACCGCCCGCACCGCGGCGGCCAGCCTGTCCCGCACCAGGGGATCGGTGATGTCCCGCCGGAAGAACGCCGTCGGCAGGTCGACCACGCACGTCGTGATCACCTCGACCGCCAGGCCGTCGCCGCGGTCCCACAGCTGCCGGGCGAGCCGGACCAGCAAGGCGACCAGGCGCTTGTCCACCGCGTGCAGGGCGTCCGCCAGCTCGTCGGGCAGTTCGGGCCCGAAGAGCCGGTCGCCGCGCACCTTCAGCAGCATCCGCGCGCCGTCGGGACGCAGGGTGGCGAACACCGCGGGCGTGTCGGCGGCCGCGACGACGGCTTCGACCGGCGAGGCAGCCTCGTCCACGAGCGAGGTCTGGAGGTCGAGGAACGCTGTTGCCGCGCGGAGCCAAACCCGGGCCAGCAGCGCGCTGAGTGACCCGAAAGCGTGGTAGATCGTCCCGTTCGGGACGCCCGCGGCCGCGGCCAGGCTGCGCACCGTCACGTCGGCCGAGGAGGCGACGAGCCGCTCGGCGACGTCGAGGAGCGCGTCGAGGTCGTGGACGCGGGGGCGGGGCATGCCGTGACCATAACAGAGCAGGTGCTCCAAAACCAGGGCGGTAAGCTGCCGCCGTGGAGATCTGGATCAACCCGGCGTGCTCGAAGTGCCGGTCCGCGGTGTCGATGCTGGACGAAGCCGGCGCGGAGTACACCGTGCGCCGCTACCTCGAGGACCCGCCGACGGCGGCCGAGCTCGAAGCCGTCCTGAAGCGCCTCGGCCTCGAGCCGTGGGACATCACGCGCACCGCCGAGCCCGTCGCGAAGGAACTCGGCATCAAGACCTGGGGCCGCACCCCGGAGGAGCGGTCCCGCTGGATCGACGCGCTCGCGGAGTACCCGAAGCTGATCCAGCGGCCGATCATCACGGCCGACGACGGCACGGCGGTCGTCGCCCGCGACCCCGAGACCGTGCGGTCGGTCCTTTAGGGAATCGCGTCGGTCGTCGACAGGAGCGGGACGTCCAGTGCCACCGTTTCCGGGTACTTGATCCCGGCGCCGGTGTTGAGCACGACGACGTCTTCGCCGCCTTCGAGCCACCCGGACTCGCGAAGGTGCCTCAGCGCGGCGAAGCAGGCTCCGCCTTCCGGACAGACGAAGGTGCCCTCGTAAGAGGCCAATTCGCGTTGTGCCGCAAGCAGTTCGTCGTCGGTGACGGCGACCGCGGTGCCGCCGGTCGCGTACACCGCGTCGAGCACGAGGAAGTCGCCCAGCGCCTTGGGCACGGTGATGCCGAAGGCGACCGTCCGCGCGTCCGGGAACGGGGTGCTTTCCCGTTCACCGCGCGAAAACGCCGTGACGATCGGCGCGCACCCGGTCGCCTGGACGGCGACGAGCCGGGGCAGCGGGCCGGAAACCCAGCCCAGCTCCCGCATCTCCAGCAGCGCCTTGTGGATCCCGATGATGCCGACACCGCCGCCGGTGGGGTAGAGGATGACGTCGGGCAGCCGCCAGCCGAACTGCTCGGCGATCTCGTACCCCATCGTCTTCTTGCCCTCGATGCGATACGGCTCCTTCAGCGTCGAGACGTCCTGAACTCCCGAACGCCGCGAAACCGCCTCGGCGACGAGCTTGCCCGCGTCCCCGATGAGACCGTCCACCCGGTACAGCTCGGCCCCGGCGGCAACGCACTCGCGCATGGTGATCGCCGGGGCGTCGTCGGGCATCGCGACCAGGCTCGACAGCCCCGCGCGCGCCGCATACAACGCCCAGGCCGCGCCGGCGTTGCCGTTCGTCGGCATCGCGATCCCGCGCACGCCCAGCTCGGCCGCCCGCGAGACGCCGACCGCGGCGCCGCGCGCCTTGAAGGTGCCGGTCGGGACCAGGCCTTCGTCCTTCATCCACAGGCGCGAGAGCCCCAGCTCCCGGCCGTAGCGCGGCAGCCGCAGCAACGGCGTCATGCCCTCGCCGAGGCTGACGACATGCTCGGCCGAGCGCACGGGCAGCACCTCGTGGTACCGCCACAGCGTCGGCTCCCGCCCGGCGATCTCCTTCGGCGTCACGGCCTCGCGGACGCCGTCGAGGTCGTAGCGCGCCAGCAGCGGCGCGCCGGCCGGGGACAGGCCCTGGACCACGTCGGCGTCCACGCGGTCGCCGGTTCGCGAGCACTCGAGATGGCTGAGGAACGAGTACGGCACAACGCCGATCCTAGGTCCTAAAGTGAGCACATGGACGCGCTGCGGGTGTGCCCGTACGTCTTCGCCGGGGTGACGCTCGGCACCTGGCTGGCGTCGGTGCTGACCAGGGAGTACTCCTGGGTCGACCGGATCTGGTCGATCGTGCCGGTGGCCTACGCCGGGATCTTCGCGGGCGCCGCCGGGTTCGCCGACGCGCGGCTCGACGTGATGTTCGCGCTGGTCGCGCTGTGGGGTGCCCGGCTGACGTTCAACTTCGCCCGCAAGGGCGGCTACGCACCCGGCGGCGAGGACTACCGGTGGGCGGTGCTGCGCGAGCGGATGGCGCCGTGGCAGTTCCAGCTGTTCAACTTCTTCTTCATCTCGCTGTACCAGAACGTGATCCTGCTGCTGATCACGCTCCCGGCGCTGACCGCACTGGAGCACCCCGGCGGCTTCGGGGCCGCGGACGTCGTTGTCGCGTTGGTGTTCGCCGGCTTCCTGGTCGGGGAGACGGTCGCCGACCAGCAGCAGTGGGTGTTCCACCGCGAGAAGCACGCGGGCCGGGCGCCGACGCGGTTCCTGCAGACCGGGCTGTTCCGCTACTCGCGGCACCCGAACTTCTTCTTCGAGCAGGCGCAGTGGTGGGCGATCGCCGCGTTCGGCGTGGTGGCCGGCGGTCTGCAGTGGACGGTCGTCGGCGCGGTGCTGCTGACGCTGCTGTTCGTCGGCTCGACGCGGTTCACCGAGAGCATCACGAAGTCCCGGTACCCGGAGTACGCGGACTACCAGCGGCGAACGTCGGCGGTGGTTCCGTGGCCGGCCCGCGGATGACGGTCGTCGCCGCGCTGCAGATCGCCACCGGTGTCGCCATTACGGTGGACGAACGACCCCGGGACGGCGTCACCTTCCTGCGATGACGCCGTCCCGCGCGGCCTCACACCGCCAAGCGGCCTCCGTCCACCGGCAGCACCGCGCCTTGGACGAAGCTGGCGTCGCCCGCGGCGAGGAACGCGATCGCCGCCGCGATCTCCTCCGGTGACGCCACGCGGCCGGCCGGGCCCGCCGCGGCCAGCTCGTCCAGGCCGTCGCCGAAGACCGCGGTGCCTTCCGTGCGGGTCGGGCCGGGGCTGACCGCGTTGACGCGGACGCCGGACGGGCCGAACTCCGCCGCCCAGGCCTTCGTCATCAGCTCGACCGCCGCCTTCGAGGCCCCGTACACCGCCATGCCCGCCATGCCGCGCAGCGCGACCATCGTGGACACGTTCACGATCGCGCCGTGGCCGCGGGCCGCCATTTCCGGGCCCAACGCGGCGACCAGGAAGAACGGCACCTTCACGTTCGTCGCGAAGACCGTGTCGAAATCCGCCTCGGCGAACGACGCGGTCGGGCCGGTCGGGAAGATCCCGGCGTTGTTGACCAGCACGTCGATCGGCCCGCCCAGCTCCCGCGCCCGGTCCGCGAGGGCCCGCGCCGACGCGGCGTCCGTCAGGTTCGCCGCGACGAAGTCGGCCTTGCCGCCCGCCGCGCGGATCGTCGAGACGACGTCGGCACCGCGCCCGGCGTCCCGGCCGGACAGCACCACGTGCGCGCCGAGCCCGGCCAGCGCGATCGCCGTCGCCCGGCCGATCCCGCTCGTCCCGCCGGTCACCAGCGCCGTCGACCCGGACAGTTCTGCAGTCATCGCTCAAACTCCTTCGTGTTTCTCGGTCGAAGGGTTCAAGCGAGACCGCCCGGAAGGACTTCCGGATGTGGGTTCGGCCCTCCTTATGCCTCCGATCCGGTTCGCTGATGGTCTTCCAGCGCCGCGACGAACTCGGCGACGTCCCGCCGTCGTGACGTCGCCGGCCACACGGCCCAGGTCCGCCGGACGATCGGGTTTCCGGCCAGCGGCACCCAGCGGACGGTGTCCGGCAGCGGGTACGGCCACTCCGGCGGCGCGAACGCGTACGCCGCGCCCGCGCTGACCGCCGGGATCTTGAGCTCGACGATCAGCCGCTGCTCTTCCGGCACGTCCGGGCCGACGTCGAGGCCGTGGCTGCGCAGGATCGCGGCCAGCTCGTCGTACCAGGCCGGGCTGCCCGCCCGCGGGAAGGCGAACCACTCCAGCCCGGCCAGCTTCTCCAGCCGGACCGGCGAGCCCAGTTTCTCCGCCACGTCCGCGGCCAGCAGGACACCGACGTCCTCGGTCACGACGAGCGCCGCGTCCAGGTCCGGCCCCGCCGGGCGTTCGCGCACCAGCCCGACGTCCAGCTCGCCCGCCCGCAGCGCGGCCACCTGCGCCACCGACGACAGGTGGCGCGCCTGCACCCGCGTGTCCGGCAGCCGCGCGAGCGCCGAGGGCAGCAGGTCCGGCGGCAGCTCCAGGGGGATGCCGACGCGCAGCACGCCGCCGCCGTCCGCGGTGTGCCGGGCCATCGCGGCGACGGCTTGGTCGTGCCGCGCCAGCACCGCGCGGGCCTCGGCGAGCAGCGTCGTCCCGGCGTCGGTGACCTGGACGCCGGTGCTGGTGCGCACCAGCAGCCGGACGCCGAGCCGCCGCTCCAGGGCCGTGATCGTCTGGGACAGCGCCGGCTGGCTGAGGTGCAGCTGCCGCGCCGCTTTCGACATCGCGCCCGCCTCGACGACCGCGACGAACGCCTTCAGTTCCCGGATCTCCATCAGCGGCCCCACCGGATCGGCAGCGACTTGAGGCCGTTCTGGAAGTTGGACCGCAGCCGCACCGGCTCGCCCGCGAGCTCCACGAAGCCGAGCCGGTCGAGCACCGCCTCGAACATCGCCCGCATCTGCACCCGGGCGAGGTGCGCGCCGAGGCAGAAGTGCGGGCCGTGGCCGAAGGTCAGGTGGTCGTTCGGCGTCCGGCCGATGTCGAAGGTGTCCGGGTCGGGGAACACCGAGGGATCCCGGTTGGCCGAAGAGAACCAGACCACCACCTTCTCCCCGGCCCGGATGTCCACATCGGACAATCGGACGTCGGAAACGGCGGTGCGCCGGAAGTGCATCACCGGCGTCCAGAACCGCAGCATCTCCTCGACCGCGGTGGGCAGCAGCGACCGGTCTTCCAGCAGCCGCCGGTATTCCGCGGGGTGGGAGAGCAGCGCGAGCAGCCCGCCGGGCAGGCCGTTGCGGAGGGTTTCGTTGCCCGCCACGGAAAACAGCCAGAACAGGTTCTCGAACTCGGCGAGCGAGACGCCGTCTTCGCCGACGTGCCGCATCAGGTTGCTCATCACGTCTTCGCCCGGGTGCTCGCGCTTGTACTCGCCCAGGGCGTTCGCGTACGCGTAGAGATCCGGCATGCCCGCGCGCGTCCGCGGGTCCGGCATCGACCCGTCCGGCCCCGGCGCCGGGCGGACGGCCAGCGCGGCCCGGGCGAGGTCGCTCACCTCGGCCGCGGAAACCGTCGCGCTCACCGCGTACTCGGCGTCCTGGTAGCCGATCACCCGGTTGCTCCAGTCGTACATCAGCCGCCGGTCCTGTTCCGGCACGCCGAACACCCCGGCCAGGGTGCGCAGCGGCAGGTCGGCGGCCACCTGCGCGAAGTCGCACTCGCCGCGGTCGGCGACCGCGTCGACGAGCTCCCGCGCCCAGCTCTCGATCTGCGAAGTCAGCTTCGCGATCGCTCGCGGGGTGAACGCCTTCGTGAGCAGCCCGCGCAGCCTGCCGTGCTCCGGCGGGTCCATGTTCAGCATCATCCGGCGCACGTAGGCGAGATCCGCCGCGTCCCGGATCTGCGTCCCGCCCAGCTGCGAGGAGAACACCGCGGGGTCGCGCAGCACCCTCCGGACCTCGGCATGGCCCAGGACCGCCCAGAAATCGTCGACGCGCACCACCGGGCCGGCGCGCCGCAGCCGCGCCAGCTCGTCGTACGGGACCCCTCGCACGTAGGTCTCCGGATCGGTGATCGCCACGGGCCGACCCTAGCCGCGCCCACCGACAATTTGGGAGGCTGCGCTGATGGACACGCTCAACATGCGCACCGGCGGCAAGGGCGAACCGGCCGTCCTCCTCCTGCACGGCCTCGGCGCGACCGGCGCCGTCTGGGACCACTTCGCCGTCCAGCTCGACCGCCGCGTCCTGGTGCCCGACCTGCCCGGCCACGGCCTGTCGGCGCCGCTGCCGCACTACAGCTTCGCCACGCTCGCCGAGGCGGTCGCGCGGGCCCTGCCGGACAGCGGGCCGCTGATCGTCGCCGGGCATTCGCTCGGCGGGGTGCTCGCGCTGGAACTGGCGTCGGACCGCTACGACGTCGAGGTCGCCGGCGTGCTGGCTCTCGGTGTGAAGGTCGAATGGAGCCAGGACGACCTGAACCGCGCCGCGTCGTTCGCGGCCAAGCCACCCCGGGTGTTCGACACACTGGCCGACGCCGAGCAGGCCTACCTGAAGGTGTCCGGGCTGCTCGGGATCGCGCCCACCGACCCGGCCGGGCTTCGCGAGACCGAGGGAGGTTGGCGCCTCGCGATGGACCCGGCCGCGTTCGGTGTCGGCGCACCGGACATGCCGGCCCTGCTGGCCGGGGCGCGCTGCCCGGTGGTGCTCGCCGCGGGCGAACACGACCCGATGAGCCGTCCGGAGCAGCTTCGGGCGCTCGATCCCGGTGCCGTCACGCTCGCCGGGCTCGGGCACAACGCCCACGTCGAGGACCCGGCCGCCGTGCGGGCCCTGCTCGAGCGCTTCGGCGTCTGAAGGGAGCGGGTGCAGCCGTCGTACCCCACTCGACGGCTGCTCCGCGGACCCCTCGCCACCACCGGACCCGAGAAGCCTAGGAAACCGTGGTGGACGAACGGCTGTACTCCTCCTTCCCGCCGCCGTCACCGTCCGTACCTGCGAAAACGGTTATCTTCGCCGATCGGTGGTACAGCTCGGGCGGCACGATCGTGATGCTGGAGAGGTACGTTCGCCCGGGTACGCCGGAGAGGAGGCCTGTGGACGAAGGCCTGTCGTTCGCCGGATGGCTGCGCGACCGGCGTGTGCTCGCCGGCCTCACCCAGGTCCAGCTCGCCGAGCGTGCCGGGCTGAGCCTGCGCGCGGTGCGCAACGCCGAGCTCGGCAGCGTCCGGCGGCCCCGCCCCGAGACGGCCCGCAAGCTGCGGGAAGCGCTTGCCGAAGCCCCGCCGGAGCCGGTGCGGCTCGGCGTCCTGGGCCCGCTGACGGTGACGCGGGGTGCCGAGCCGGTGGAGATCGGCGCGGAGAAGCAGCGCCTGCTGCTGGCGTTGCTGGCCCTGCAGCCGAACCGGACGGTCCGGCGTGAGGACCTCGTCGACGTCATCTGGGACGAGGCGCCGCCGTCGTGCCTGGAGCTGCTCCACACCTACGTCGCGCGGCTGCGGCGGGCCCTGCGGCCCGCCGACCTGATCGCCACGGACAAGGGTGGCTACCGCCTCGCCGTCGGCGAGGACGAGCTCGACCTGCTGCGCTTCGAAGCCCTCCTCGCGCGAGACGCCTACCGGGAAGCCCTCGAACTCTGGCGCGGCCCGGCGCTGGCCGACGTCGAACGGCTGCGCCAGCACCCGGTCCGGCTCGCGCTGGCGATGCGGCGCGCCAAGGCCGTGCTGGCCTACGCCGGGGTCGCCGACCCCGAAGACGCGGCGGTGCAGCTGCGGGTGCTGACCGCCGAGGAACCGCTGAACGAGTCCGCGCACGCCAAGCTGATGCTGGCGCTCGCGGCGTCCGGGCGCCAGGCCGCCGCGCTGGACGTCTTCGACGAGGTCCGCCGCCGGCTCGCCGGTGAGCTCGGCCTCGAACCCGGCCCCGAGCTGCGGGCGGCCCAGCGGCAGGTGCTGCGGCAGGACTTCGCCGCGCCGGAGCCGGCGGCCCGGGTGCCCTCGCAGCTGCCCGCCGACGTTCCCGGCTTCCGCGGCCGC
This sequence comes from Amycolatopsis sp. NPDC004747, assembly GCF_053601335.1. Classification (NCBI taxonomy): domain Bacteria; kingdom Bacillati; phylum Actinomycetota; class Actinomycetes; order Pseudonocardiales; family Pseudonocardiaceae; genus Amycolatopsis; species Amycolatopsis sp. NPDC004747. The sequence continues at coordinate 102,457 of NZ_JBSGBQ010000018.1, forward strand.
GCCGCCCAGCTGGCCGAGCTGGACGCCCTGCTGCGCCGCGACGAAGGGGACACCGGCGCGCGCATCGCCGTGCTGTCCGGCACCGGCGGCGTCGGCAAGACCGCGCTCGCCGTCCACTGGGCGCAGCGCGCGCTCGAGGAGTTCCCGGACGGCCGGCTCTACCTCGACCTGCACGGCTACGGCACGGTCCGGCCGGTGGACCCGGGCGACGCGCTGTCCGGGTTCCTGCGCGCCCTCGGCGTCGACGGCGCGGACATCCCCGCCGAGCCGGACGAGCGCGCGGCGAAGTTCCGCACCGTGCTCACCGGGCGGCGGATGCTGCTGGTACTGGACAACGCGAACGCGGTCGGGCAGGTCCGCCCGCTGCTGCCGGGCTCGCCGACCTGCCTGGTCCTGGTGACCAGCCGGGACGCGCTGCCCGGGCTGGTGGCGCGGCACGGCGCCCGGCGGGTGCTCGTCGACCTGCTCACCGAGGCCGAAGCCCGCGACCTGCTGCGGGCGCTGCTCGGCCCGCGCGTCGACGACGAACCCGAGGCCGCCGCGGCGCTGATCGGGTACGCGGCCCGGCTGCCGCTGGCCCTGCGGCTGGTCGCGGAGCTGGCGCTGAGCCGGCCGGGGGAGCGGCTGGCCGCGCTCGCCGAGGAACTCGCCGACGAGCGGCGGCGGCTCGACCTGCTCGACGGCGGCGGCGACCCGCTGACCGCCGTCCGCGCGGTGTTCTCCTGGTCCTACCGCAACGTCGCGCCCGACGCCGCCCGTGCGTTCCGGCTCTGCGGCCTGCACCCGGGCCGCGACCTGACCCCGCCCGCGCTGGCCGCGCTCGCCGGCGTCCCGCTGCCGGAGGCGGAGCGGCTGGCCGGTGCCCTGGTGCGCGCCCACCTCGCGCAGCAGACCGGCGACGACCGCGTCCAGCTGCACGACCTGCTGCGCGTCTACGCCGCCGAGCTCGCGGCCGAGGACCCCGCCGAGAGCCACGAGGCCCAGCAGCGGCTGTTCGACTTCTACGTCGCCTCGGCCGGGCAGGCGATGGACGTCGTCCTGCCCCACGAACGGCACCTGCGGCCGCGCGTGCCGGACCCGGACGTCAAGGTGCTCGACGCGCCGGCGTGGCTGGAGGCCGAGCGCCGCAACCTCCTGGCGATCGCCGCCCACGCGACGCGGCACGGCTGGGCCGGTCACCTGCGGCTGCTGTCCGGCATCCTGTGGCACTACCTCGACGTCGGCGGGTACCACGAGGAAGCACTGGTGCTGCACACGCACGCCTCCGCGCTGGCCCAGCACACCGGTGACCGGGCGGCCGAGGCCGAGCCGCTCATCCTGATCGCGCTGGGCCACTGGCGGGTCGGCCGGTCGCCGGAGGCGCTGCGGTACCTGGAGGAGGCGCTCGTGCTCGCCAGGGAGACCGGCGACTGGCGCACCGAGATCCACTCGGTCAACACGCTGGGGCTCGTGTGCCGCGCGCTCGGCCGGTTCGCCGACGGGATCCGGTACTCGACGGAAGCGCTCGCGCTGGCCAGGAAGACCGGCGACCGGACCAGCGAAGGCCTGGTCCTGGTGGTGCTGGGCTGTTCCTGCCGCGGCATCGGCCGCTACGCCGAAGCGATCGGCCACTTCGAAGAGGCGCTCGCACTGGCCCGCGAGACCGCCGACCGCACGAGCGAGGGCTACGCGCTGGTCAACCTGGGCGACACGCTGTCGGCGCTGGGCAGGCACGACGAAGCCGCCGAGACCGTGGCGGAGGGCCTGGCGCACCTGCGCGCGATGGGTGTCCGGGTGAGCGAGGGGTACGCGCTGGGCATCCTCGGCGACATCGAGCACGCGCGAGGCCGGTACACCGAAGCCGCGGAACACCTGGAGCGGGCGCTGGAAATCGCCCAGGAGACGGGCAGCCCGCCCAACCGCAGCATCTCGCTCAAGCACCTGGGCGACGTGCGGCTGGCGCAGGGGCGGCACGCGGAAGCGGCCCGGCACCTCGAAGAAGCGCTGAGCCTGGCCCGCGAATGCGGCGACCGCGGCGTGGAGTCCCGCATCCTCAACAGCCTCGGCAGCCTGGCCTCGGCCCGCGGCGCCGCCGCGGATGCGCTGCGCTACCACCGGGAAGCCCTGGCCGCGGCGAAGGAAACGGGCTGCCGTCCCGAACAGGGCCGGGCCCACTGCGGGCTCGGTGAAGTCCACTGTGGACTCGGTGACCCGGAGACGGCGCGCTCGCAGTGGGAGCGCGCGCTCGCCTGTTACGCCGGGGAGTGGGTGCCCGGTGCGATCCGGGTGCGGAACCACCTGATGGCCCTGGAGCGCGTTTCGCGCTGATCGGGTTCGCGGGTGGCCAGGTCGTGTTCGAGCCGGTGGAGGTCCCGGTCGACGACGTCGGTGCTGCCCGCGAGCCGCGGCCGGGGCCTCACGGCCTGCTCCCGGTGGCCTTGAAGAACGTGTAGCAGAAGGTGCCGTCCTGCCGGGTGGTCCGGTGCAGGTCCGCGACCCCGCGGTCCCAGCGGTCCCGCGTGCTCAGCCCGCGGGCGACGGCGGTTTCGCCGACGCCTTCGACCATCGCGGTGAAGGTGTCGCGGGTGAACCCGGCGACCAGCTCGGGCCGGGACGCGTCGGCGTAGACGGTCCGCGGTTCCACGGTGACGCCGTCGAAGCCGGCGCCGGTCAGCAGCGGGTGGAGGCGCCGCCCGATGAGCCCGTCGCCGCCGGCGTCGGCCTGCAGCCGGACCAGGCAGCCGATCGCGGCCTGCGCGTGCGCGCTGCGCGGGTGGAAGAAGGCCGACCCGTGGTCGCCTTCGATCACCGTGATCGTGCCGCCCGGCCGCAGCAGGGTTTTCAGGTGCGCGAGGGCTTTCTCCGGCTCCGGCAGGTGTTCGAGGACGAAGCAGACGAAGACGTGGTCGTACTCGCCGTCGAGGTCGAACAGGTCGGCCTGCCGGAAGTCGACGCCGGGCACCTTCTTCCGCGCCCGGGCGAGCGACGCTTCTTCGATGTCGACCGCGGTCAGGTGGGCGTCCGGGCTGCGGGCGGCGAGGTGGACGGTCTGGGCGCCGACGCCGCAGCCGGCCTCCAGCACGCGGCTGCCGGCGGGGTAGGCCGTCCCGGCGTGCAGGAGCTCGGCGAGGGTGTCGGCCTGGTCGCCGAGGCGGCGGGCTTCGGGCTGGGTGTATCCGTGCACGTAAGCGGTGTCCATGAGTCCAGCGTGCTGCGACAATGGTCCGATGGACAGAGCCAAAACCACGCCCTCCGAGGGGTCCATAGGCTCGGATTTCCTCCAGCTGGACGTCCGGTCGGCGCCGCCGGGCGGGCTCGCGGACTGGCTCGCCGGGCAGCTGCGCGCCGCGGTCGCCGACGGCAGGCTCCCGGTCGGCGGACGGCTGCCCGCGTCCCGGGTGCTGGCGGCCGAGCTGCGCGTGTCCCGTGGCGTGGTGACCGAGGCGTACCAGCGGCTGATCGACGACGGCCACGCCGTGGGCCGCGGCCGGGCGGGCACGGTCATCGTCGCCGCGCCGGTGCTGCCGCCGTCCCCTTCGCCGGTCCTTTCTCCTTCGAAGGTGATCACGCCCTTGCCCGGTGCGGAAGTCTTCGACGCGGTCCGCGCGGTGCCGGCCCGGATCGACCTGACGCCCGGCGTCCCGGACCTGACGGCGTTCCCGCGGGCGGCGTGGCTGCGCGCGGAGCGGGCGGTGCTGGACGAGCTGGAGCCGGCCCACTTCGGCTACGGCGACCCGCGCGGCGCGCCGTCGATGCGGCTGGCGGTGTCGCGCTGGCTGGCGCGCAACCGCGGCATCCGGGTCGACCCGGGCGAGATCATCGTGGTGTCCGGGGTGGCGCAGGCGCTGACGCTGCTGGGGCAGGTGCTGCGGCAGCACGGCGTTTCGGCGGTGGCGGTGGAGGACCCGGGGTCGCTGGGGGCCCGCCAGCACCTGCACCACTGCGGCCTGTCGACGCCGCCGGTCCCGGTCGACGACGACGGCGTGCAGGTGTCCGGCCTGGAGGCCCCGGCGGTGCTGCTGACCCCGGCCCACCAGTTCCCGACGGGCGTGGTCCTGGGCGGCTCGCGGCGCCGGGACCTGCTGCGCTGGGCGGCTGACGGCGGCATCGTCCTCGAGGACGACTACGACGCCGAGCACCGCTACGACCGGGCGCCGGTGCCCGCGATCCGGTCGATGCTGCCGGAGGTGTGCTACATGGGCAGCGTGTCGAAGCTGCTGGCGCCGGCGTTGCGGGTGGGCTGGCTGCTGGCGCCGCCGCGGTTCTTCGCCGATCTCGTGGCCGCGAAGCGGTTCGCGGACCTGGGGAACGCGGTGCTGGCCCAGCTGGTACTGGCGCGGCTGATGGAGACGGGCGAGCTGGAGCGGCAGCTGCGGGTGGTGCGCGCGCGGCATCGGCGCCGGCGGGACGCGATGATCCGGGCGTTGTCGGCTTCGCTGCCCTCGGCGGTGGTCCACGGTGCGGCGGCCGGGCTGCACCTGACGGTGACTTTCGATTCCGACGTGGACGACGTCGCGGTGGCTTCGGCCGCGCTGGGGGAGGGGGTGAAGGTGCAGCCGTTGTCGTGGCACCGGCAGCGACCGGGGCGGCCGGGGCTGGTGCTGGGGTATGCGGCGCGGACGGGGACGGAGATCGCCGAGGGGGTGGCCGTGCTCGGGCGGTTGGTGAGCCGCTTGTCGTGAACCTGGTGGGCCGCTCGCGGTGAACCCGGTGGGCCGCTCGCTGTGCAGCCCCTCGCCGTGAGGGGGACCCCCGATTTCAACGTTACCGGCAAGCACCGACAGTTCCCGGGCCGCGCACCGGAGTTGTCCACAGCCCGGCCTGGAACGCTCGAGTCGTGCACAGGTCCGCGCGGTAGGTGATTCGGCGAGCATGTCGGTCACCGGCCACCCCGCCTGCCGGAGCCGCACCCCGTCCGCGTAAAGAGTCCTCAAAGGACAGTCAAGCGACTGTGATCATGCTCTCCCATGCATTTCCCGCTGTTGGTTGCCATACGCAAGCAACTTGCTTAGCCTAGCTAAGGGACTTGCGAGCAGAAGGGTTGCACAGTGGCGGAACGCCGGACGTATTCGATCGCGGAACTGGGGCCGCGGTACAAGTGGATCGCGCTGTCCAACACGACGCTGGGCATGCTGATCGCCACGATCAACTCCTCGATCGTGCTGATCGCGCTGCCCGACATCTTCAAGGGCATCGGCATCAACCCCCTGGAACCGGCCAACACGAGCTACCTGCTGTGGATGATCATGGGCTTCCTCGTGGTCACCGCGGTGCTGGTGGTGAGCTTCGGCAGGCTCGGCGACATGTACGGCCGCGCGAGGATGTACAACCTCGGCTTCGCCGTCTTCACCGTTTCCTCCATCATGCTGGCCATCACCTGGTTCGACGGCGACGCGGCCGCGTTGTGGCTGATCGGCTGGCGGATCGTGCAGGGCGTCGGCGGCGCCTTCCTGATGGCGAACTCCTCGGCGATCCTCACCGACGCCTTCCCGGCCAACCAGCGCGGGCTCGCGCTCGGCATGAACGGCGTCGCGGCCATCGCGGGGTCGTTCCTCGGCCTGGTCGTCGGCGGCGTGCTCGCGCCGGTCGACTGGAACCTGATCTTCCTCGTCTCGGTGCCGTTCGGCGTGATCGGCACGATCTGGGCGTACCTCAAGCTGCACGACACCGGCGTCCGCAAGCACGCGCGGATGGACTGGTGGGGCAACATCACCTTCGCCGTCGGCCTGATCGCCGTGCTGATCGGGATCACCTACGGCATCCAGCCGTACGGCTCGTCGCCCACCGGCTGGGGCAGCCCGTTCGTGCTCAGCTGCCTGATCGGCGGCCTCGCGGTGCTGGTCGCGTTCGTCGTCATCGAGTCGAAGGTCGACAACCCGCTGTTCCGGCTGTCGCTGTTCCGGATCCGGTCGTTCACCTGGGGGAACGTCGCGAACCTGACCGCGTCCCTCGGCCGCGGCGGGCTGCAGTTCATCCTGATCATCTGGCTGCAGGGCATCTGGCTCCCGCAGCACGGCTACACGTTCGAGCAGACACCGCTGTGGGCGGGCATCTACATGCTCCCGATGACGGTCGGCTTCCTGCTGGCCGCGCCGACGTCGGGCATCCTCGCCGACCGGATCGGCAGCCGCCTGCTCGCTTCGGGTGGCCTGCTCATCACGGCGATCACGTTCCTGCTGCTGATCATCCTGCCGGTGAACTTCGACTACTGGGCGTTCGCGGCGATCCTGCTCGTCAACGGCATCGGGATGGGCATGTTCTCGTCGCCGAACCGCGCCGAAGTGATGAACAGCCTGCCGGCCGACGCCCGCGGTTCGGGCGCGGGCATGATGACGACCTTCCAGAACGCGGCAATGGTCCTGTCGATCGGCTTCTTCTTCAGCTTGATCATCGCGGGCCTGTCTTCGAGCCTGCCGGCGACGATGAGCGCGGGCCTGACCGAACACGGCGTCCCCGCGGCCTCGGCCGCGCAGATCGCGAACCTCCCGGCGGTGGCGGTGCTGTTCGCGGCGTTCCTGGGCTACAACCCGATCCAGCAGCTCCTCGGTGGTCAGCTGTCGTCGCTGCCGCCGGACCAGGCGTCGTTCCTGACCGGCCGCAGCTTCTTCCCGAACCTGATCTCGGGCCCGTTCCAGTCGGGGCTGGCGGTGGCGTTCGGCTTCGCGATCGTGGTGTGCCTGATCGGCGCGGTGGCGTCGCTGCTGACGAAGGACACCCGCCCGGCGGACGGCGAGTCGGTGGGGGAGGAGCTGGCCGCGGTGGCCGGGGAGTCGAGCGGCGGGCCCAGCGAGCTGGTGTCGCCTTCGACCGAACGCTGATCCAGGCTGGTGGTGGGCCGGGTGTCACCTGCGGGTGACACCCGGCCCGTCGCGTCGGCTGGCACACTTCCCCGGTGGACGCTTTCGACCTCGGACGGCTGAGCCCCTACGATTTCGAAACGGTCTGCCGCGATCTTTTCGAACAGATCTTGGGCCTGCCCTTCGAAATCTTCCCTCAGGGACGAGACCGCGGGATCGATCTTCGCCATGTCGCGGACGACGGAAGCACGACAATCGTCCAGTGCAAGCATTGGCCGCGCGGGACTGCCGCCCGCCTGGTACGGGCGATGCTCCGGGACGAACGCCCGAAGATCTCGGCACTCAATCCCGCCCGGTATCTGCTCGCGACCAGCGTGGAGCTGACAGCGGCGGCCAAGGACAAGCTCGCCGCCGGTCTCGCACCTCAGGTCAACGGCCCAGGCGACCTCTACGGCGCTGAGCAGCTTGTGGAGGAGCTGCGTAAACGACCGGAGATCGTCGAACGACACTTCCGATTGTGGCTGAGCAGCACCGGAGTGCTTCAGTCGCTTCTGCGCAAGGAAAGCCTGATCCGGTCCGCGGATCTGCTCGCCGACCTCGAGGGCTGTGCCCTGACCTTCGTGCCGACTCCGGCGTTTTACGAGGCGAAGCGGCTGCTGTCCGAACAAGCCGTCTGCATCGTGACCGGCGGGCCGGGCGTCGGCAAGACCACGATCGCCAAGATGCTGGCCACGACGTACCGGTCCCAAGGGTACGAACTGGTTGCCGTTTCGCCAGACGCCGACGAGATCAACGCGGCATGGCGGGACGACGTCCCCCAGTTCTTCTACTACGACGATTTCCTGGGCCGGAGTACGTTCGGCGACAAGCTCGGGAAGAACGAAGACAGCCGCCTCCTGCAGATCATCGAACGCGTCCGGCGGACACCCGGGAAGCGGCTCGTGCTGACGACCCGTGACTACCTGTTCAAGCAAGCCGAGAGAATGTACGGCTCCCTGGGGGACGCCGAGCTTTCACCGGTCCTGTACTTCGTGAACCCGGCAGGGTTCGACGCCGATCTGGCCGCGAAGCTCCTCTACAGCCTTGTCCACCATTCCGGGATACCCGCCGCCGAGAAGCGTCGCTTCGGAGACCGGCATACCTGGACACGGCTGGTGTACAGCGAGAACTTCAACCCACGGCTGGCCGAGCGGACGCTGGGTCTCAGCGGATTCTCCGGAACTCCGGCCACGCAGGTCGCGGAACAGATGCTGGCGAACTTCGACGAGCCGGAGCGGATCTGGGAGAGGGTGGTCGAGGACGAGCTGGACAACGCCTGTCTCCATGTCCTCGAACTGCTCACGGTGCTGGACGTCGAATCGGGCGTTTCGGTGTCCGAGCTGGCCGAGGTCTGGCAGCGGTACACGCGGGCCATCGGGGCCCCGCACGCCCTGCCGGTTCTCCACCGGGCCCTGAAGGTGCTCGACGGAGCCTTGCTGACGAGCTGGGGCCACGGCGCCGGAGACCCCTGGGTGGGCGTGCACAACGCGTCGGTTCTTGAATACCTCGAGGGCCGGTTGCACCGGGGCCGGTGTGATCTCGATGCGCTGATCGACAGCTTGGCGGATCCGGAGCACCTCGCCCGGTTGTACGTGATCGGGTCGAATGTGCTGGACGGCCGGATCATCCGGAAGCTGTGTGAGCGTGCGCAGGTGATGGCGGATGTGGTGCTCGAATGCCTGGTCGCGCCGTGTCACCACCTGAGCCGGTTCCCTGCTCCGACGTACAACTTCGGTCGTACCAGCTGGCTCGCGCACGTGACGGACGTACTGGCGCACGCTGAGAGCCTGCGGTCGGTGCCGCTCGTCGAGCACGCGGTCGGCGACCTGGAGGAGCTGGACGATCTGCGCCCGGGAAAGGCGGGAACCTTCGCGGAGCTTGCCGACCTGCTGGCCACAGCCCTGGCGTACGACCTGCTGCCGCGTCCGCTCGTCGCGCGGCTTCAAGCCTTTGTTGTCGGCTGTGCGCGCGATCTCGTCCGTGGTTTTGCGCGCGAAGGCTTTGCCGGCTGGAGCAGGTACGACTTGTCCTGGGCCGTCAAGGTCATCAAGGAGCACGCACCGGGCGACGATCCGCGACCGTTGGACGCTGCCGAAAGGGCTGTGGCTGCCGAGCGCCGTCGGGACGACGAGGCATTCGCCCGCAAGATCGAGGCTCGCCGAACCAGCCGGACCGGCGATGCGGGTGGCGTGGAGGAAAGTCGTTCGGCGGTGATCGAGCGGCTGCGGATACTGCTGGCGTCCACGCCGGATGACTGACCTACCAGCCGACCGAAGCCTTCTGGATCTTCACCGGCTTCGCCGGGGCCCCGTCCAGTGGTCCGTTCGGATCGGTCGGGATGATCCCGTCCGCGACCATCCGGTCGATCGCCGACATCCCCCGGATCACCCGGCCCATCACCGAGTAGTTCGCCGGGATGTTCGCGAACGAGTGCACGATGAAGAACTCCGAGCCGTTCGTCCCCGGGCCCTGGTTCCCCATCGCGATCGTTCCGCGCGGGTACGTCTCGGCTCCCGAGACCTCGTCCGGGAACCGGTACCCCGGCCCGCCCTTCTCCACCTCGTAGATGTCCCCGCACTGGAGGACGCCGAGGCGGGCCGAGTTGGACAGGCGCCAGCACTGGGACCGGTCGTAGAACCGCTGCAGCACCAGCGAAACCATGTTGTGCACCGCGCAGGGCGCCGCCCCGGCGCGGTCCAGGCGGACCGTGACCGGCCCGTAGTTGAACCGGAACGTCACGTCCACGGTGCCCCGCGTCAGCGCGAAGGGCGCCGGACGCACCACCGGACGGGCCGCCGGGTTCGAAGGCGTCGGCGTGAACTCGCACCGGACCAGCGGCACCGAAGCCGACGCCGGTGCGGCGGGCACCACCAGGGCACCCAGAACAGCGAACAGAGCCAGTCCCCAGCGCAGCTTCATGCCGGGGACGTTAGCGAAAAACCGACTACTTGCGCCAGGCCGTGCGCTGCTTGCGGATGTCCAGCACCAGCAGGAGCACGAGGAACAGCGCCAGGCCCACCAGCCACACGTTCTCGGTGTTGTTCTCGTGGTTGCCCTTGATCATCACCAGCAGGATGATCGCGCTGACCCAGCCGGCGATGCGGGTGGCCTTCGGGAACGAGCCGTGCCAGCCCCAGGCCGCGGACGGCTCGTCGCGCGGGTCGACCTCGGGCCGCCTCTTCTCGACCGCCTTGCCTGCCACGATGAACTCCTCAAACCCCGTGAACCTCGGACCCGCCGATGATCCCACACCTCCGGGTGCGCCGCGGAGACGCCCCGCGCGACAATGACCGGCGATGACTACCTCGCGAAGCGTTCTCGTGCTCGGCTCGACCGGGTCCATCGGCGTGCAGGCCCTCGACGTCGCCGCGCGCAACCCGCACCTGTTCCGGGTGGCCGGGATCGCCGCCGGTGGGGCCGATCCGGCCGCGCTCGCGGCGCAGGCGATCGCCCACGGCGTCGAAGCCGTCGCCGTGACCAAGGCCACGGCCGCCGAGGACGTCCAGCTCGCGCTGTACGCCGAGGCGCAGAAGCGGGGGTACGCCCAGGGCGAGTTCAAGCTCCCGCGGCTCTTCGCCGGCTCCGACGCCGTCACCGAGCTGATCGACGCCGTGCCCGTCGACACCGTCCTCAACGCACTCCCCGGCTCCCGCGGCCTCGAGCCGACGCTCAAGGCACTCGCCACCGGCGCCACCCTCGCGCTCGCGAACAAGGAGTCGCTCATCGCCGGCGGGCCGCTGGTGCTGGCCGCCGCCAAGCCCGGGCAGCTCGTGCCCGTCGACTCCGAGCACTCCGCCATCGCGCAGGCGCTGCGGGCCGGGACGGAAAGCGAAGTCGCCCGGCTCGTCCTCACCGCCTCCGGCGGCCCGTTCCGCGGCCGCAAGCGCGCCGAGCTGGCCGGCGTCACCGTCGAGCAGGCGATGGCGCACCCGACCTGGTCGATGGGCCCGCTCATCACGATCAACTCCGCCACCCTGGTCAACAAGGGCCTGGAGCTGATCGAGGCCGCCCTGCTCTTCGACATCCCGACGGAGAAGATCGACGTCACCGTGCACCCGCAGTCGATCGTTCACTCGATGGTGACTTTCACCGACGGCTCGACGATCGCCCAGGCCAGCCCGCCCGACATGCGGCTGCCGATCGCGCTCGCGCTGCACTGGCCCGAACGCGTCCCCGGCGCCGCCGCCGCGTGCACCTGGGACACGGCCGCGACCTGGACTTTCGAGCCGTTGGACAACGAGGCGTTCCCCTCGGTCGAGCTGGCCCGCCACTGCGGCGCCGCGGGCGGCTGCCTGCCCGCGGTGTACAACGCCGCGAACGAGGAGCTCGTAGCGGCCTTCCTCGCGCAGAACACCAGCTTCACGTCGATAGTGGACACTGTTTCCGAGGTGGTGGGAGCCGCCGACGAATGGCGTCGCGAACCGCGCGACGTCGAGGACGTTCTCGCCGCCGAGCGCTGGGCTCGCGCGCGGGCCGGTTCGATCATCGAGGGGAAGTAGCGGGTGCTCGCCTACATCATCGGTGTGGTGCTCTTCGCGCTGGGGATCTGCGTCTCAGTCGCGCTGCACGAGGCCGGCCACATGGTCACGGCCAAGGCCTTCGGCATGAAGGTCCGCCGGTACTTCGTGGGCTTCGGGCCGACGGTGTTCTCCTGGCGCCGCGGGGAGACCGAGTACGGCCTGAAGTGGATCCCGCTCGGCGGGTTCTGCGACATCGCCGGCATGACGGCGCTCGACGAGGTGACCCCGGACGAGGCGCCGCGCGCGATGTGGCGGTTCAAGACCTGGAAGCGCACCGTCGTGATGTCGGCCGGGTCGATCACCCACTTCATCCTGGGGTTCGTGGTCCTCTACCTGATGGCCGTGACCATGGGCCTGCCGAACGTCGCGGCCCAGGCCCCGACCCAGCCCGTCCTGGACTCGACCTCCTGCGCCGTGTCGACCACGTCCAAGGCCGAGGCCGAGGCCCAGGCGAAGAACCCCACCTGCCCGCCGGGCGCGCCGACCCCGGCGAAGTCGGCCGGGCTGCAGCGCGGCGACAAGGTGCTCGCGGTCGGCGGGAAGCCGGTCGCGACCTGGTCGGAGATGCTCACCGCGGTGCAGGCCACCAGCGGCCGCACGGTGTTCGAGGTGCAGCGCGGCGACCAGCAGCTCTGGCTCGTCGTCGACGTGCCGAAGGTGCAGCGCTGGAACGGCTCCGCCGTCAAGGACGTCGGCATGATCGGCGCCTCGCCGGCGCAGGAGCCGCTGACCGTGCAGTACGGCCCGGTGGCCGCGATCGGCGCCACGTTCAGCTTCACCGGCACGATGTTCGCCGAGACCGCCCAGCGGCTCGTGCAGTTCCCCGAGCGCATCCCCGCCGTGGTCACCGCGATCTTCGGCGGCGAGCGCGACCCGAACACCCCGGTCAGCGTCGTCGGCGCGAGCCGGATCGGCGGCGAGGCCGTCGAGCAGGGCATCTGGGTGCTGTTCTTCTTCCTGCTGGCCAGCCTGAACTTCTTCATCGGCGTGTTCAACCTGCTGCCGCTGCTGCCGCTGGACGGCGGCCACATCGCGGTGGTCTGGTACGAGCGCGTCCGCGACTGGATCCGCGGTCTGCGCGGCAAGGCGGCCGGGGGACCGGTCGACTACACCAGGCTGTCCGGGATCACGATGGTGCTGGTGCTCATCGGTGGCGCCGTGACGCTACTCACGGTCACGGCCGATATCGTCAACCCCATTCGGCTCACCCAGTAGCCCACGGCGGAGTGGCGGCCCGCCCAGGGCCGCTCACTCCGGCCGTCGAGTTGCTCACCGTGACGGTTGACATGGTGAAGGGACCCCAGTAGGGGTAGGTACCCTGGAAGCCGTGACCGTCGCACTCGGTATGCCCGCCCTGCCCCCGCCCGTCCTGTCCGAGCGCCGCAAGACCCGCCAGCTCCAGGTGGGTTCGGTCGGCGTCGGCAGCGACCACCCGATCTCCGTCCAGTCGATGACGACGACGCTCACCTCCGACGTCAACGCGACCCTGCAGCAGATCGCCGAGCTGACCGCCGCGGGCTGCGACATCGTGCGCGTGGCCTGCCCGTCGGCCGACGACGCCGAGGCGCTGCCCGCGATCGCGAAGAAGTCGCAGATCCCGGTGATCGCCGACATCCACTTCCAGCCGAAGTACGTCTTCGCCGCGATCGAGGCCGGCTGCGCCGCGGTGCGCGTGAACCCGGGCAACATCCGGAAGTTCGACGACCAGGTCAAGGAGATCGCGCAGGCCGCGAAGGACCACGGCACGCCGATCCGGATCGGCGTCAACGCCGGCTCGCTCGACAAGCGGATCATGGACAAGTACGGCAAGGCGACACCCGAGGCGCTGGCCGAGTCGGCGCTGTGGGAGGCGTCGCTGTTCGCCGAGCACGACTTCCACGACATCAAGATCTCGGTGAAGCACAACGACCCGGTGGTCATGGTGCGCGCCTACGAGCTGCTGGCCGAGCAGTGCGACTACCCGCTGCACCTCGGCGTCACCGAGGCCGGCCCGGCGTTCCAGGGCACGATCAAGTCGGCCGTCGCGTTCGGTGCGCTGCTGCGCCAGGGCATCGGCGACACGATCCGCGTCTCGCTGTCCGCGCCGCCGGTCGAAGAGGTCAAGGTCGGCATCCAGATCCTGCAGTCGCTCAACCTGCGGCCGCGCAAGCTGGAGATCGTGTCGTGCCCCTCGTGCGGGCGCGCGCAGGTCGACGTCTACACGCTCGCCGAGCAGGTCACGGCCGGGCTCGAGGGCATGGAGATCCCGCTGCGCGTGGCCGTCATGGGCTGCGTCGTGAACGGGCCGGGCGAGGCTCGCGAGGCCGACCTCGGCGTCGCGTCGGGCAACGGCAAGGGCCAGATCTTCGTCAAGGGCGAGGTCATCAAGACCGTGCCGGAGCACGCCATCGTCGAGACGCTCATCGAAGAGGCCATGCGCATCGCCGAGGAGGCGGGCGAGTCCCTTGGCGAGGGTGCGCCGGTCGTCACGGCCGGCTGAATCCGTTCGCCGAAGCCCTCCCCACCCGCCGGTGAGGAGGGCTTCGGCGCGTCATCAGCCCTGGAGGTGGTGCTGGGCGGCGTCCCGGATCTGCAGGCGGACGTTCTCGAGCGCGGCCGCGACCTCGTCGATCTGCTGCGAGGCGAGCTGGATGGCGCCCTGGATCGCGGTGGCCGTGGACGTCTCGCCGAGCAGGCCGAGCACCTGGGCCTGGAGGTCTTCGAGGTCGCTCTTGGTGGCGAGCGCGATGCCGGTCGGCACCTGGTCGGCGAGCAGCTCCAGCTGCTGCGCCTGCTCCTGGATCGTCATCGGGTGGTTCCTTCCGCGGTGGGGACGCACGTCCGTGTTATCAGACCCGAGCCACCGAAAACTGTCGGTGGTGCCGTTTACGCTGGCATTCGTGACCGTGACCTGGGCTATTCACGAGCCGCACCCGGTGGTGCGGCCCCTGGTCACGCGCTATGTCGGGTACGCGCAGGACGAGGTCACGCTGGCCGTCCACCGCGGCCTGCCGTCCCGGCACGTGACGCTCGTCATCAGCCTCGCCGGGCCGGTGCGCATGGCCGGGCGGAGCCTGCAGGCGCTGGTCGGCGGGCTGCACACGAGCGCGGTGCTGATCCGGCAGGACCGCGTGCAGGAAGGCGTGCAGCTGGAGCTCGACCCGCTGGGCGTGCGGACGCTGTTCGGCGTCACGGCGGCGGAGCTGAGCGGCGAGGTCGCCGACCTCGCCGACTTCGGCCTCGGCTCGCTGCCGGAGCGGTTGCGGGAGCTGCCTTGGCGCGAGCGGTTCGCGCTGCTCGACGAGGTCCTGGCCGCCCGCGCCGTCGAACCGGTGGCGCCGCCGCCCGAGCTGGGGGAGGCGTGGCGCCGGATGCGGGGTGCGGACGGCCGGGTGCGCGTCGCGGACCTGGCGGACGAGGTCGGCTGGAGCCGCCGGCACCTGGGCGAGCGCTTCCGCGCGGAGCTGGGCCTGGCGCCGAAGCAGGCGGCGCGGGTGCTGCGGTTCGAGCGGGCCGGGCGCCTGCTGCGGCGCGGGCACGCGGACCTCGCGGCGCTGGCGGCGGAGTGCGGGTTCTACGACCAGGCGCACCTGACGAACGAGTGGCGTGCGCTGGCGGGCTGCACGCCGGGCACGTGGATCGCCGAGGAGCTCCCGTTCCTCCAAGACCAGGAGGCGGAGGTGGCGCGAAGCTGACGGCATGACTCCCGAACCGAACGTCTGGCCCGCCCTCCGGTACGACGACGCCCCGGCCGCGGTCCGCTTCCTCGTCGACGTCCTGGGCTTCACCGAAGCGCTGGTGGTGCCTGAAGGCGAACTGATCGCGCACGCCGAACTGCGCTGGCCCGAGGGCGGCGCGGTGATGCTGGGCAGCGTCCGGCCACCGGACGGCGTCCACGACGCGATGAAACCGGGCGCCTCCGCGGTGTACGTGGTGTCGGACAAGGTGGACGAGGTGTACGCGCGGGTGAAGGCCGCCGGCGCGGAGGTGACGGCGGAGCCGGCCGACACCGACTACGGGTCGCACACGTTCAGCCTGCGCGACCCGGAGGGCAACTCCTGGACGATCGGCACCTACCGCGGCGCGCCCTGACGTCACCTCAGGTCACCGGTCATCCGGCCGGAACGCTCGGCGACGGCTGTTCATCTCAGCGTGTCGAGAGGCTTGCGTTCCGTTTAGCAGTCGAATCTGGCACCCTGGAGCCCGTGTTGCGGCTTGCAGGTGCACGGCTGCTCGATGATCGGGACTATCCGGCGGTCCGTGCCGCTCTGGCCGCGGATCCCGTGGGCAGCTGCATGGTCAGCGCGCGGGTCGAGGCCGCCGGTCTCGACCCGTGGCGGCTCGGTGGTGAGCTCTGGGCCGCCGACAGCCGTCCGGTCCGGGCCGGACGGCTCCAAGGGCTGTGCTTCTCCGGGCCGAACCTCATCCCGCTCAGGGGCAACGCGCCCGCGTTGCGCTCCTTCGCCGACCGCGCGCTGCGGCGGCAGCGCACCTGCTCTTCGCTCGTCGGCCCGGCCGAGCAGGTCCTCGGCTTGTGGGACGAGCTCGAAGGCGAGTGGGGCCCGGCCCGCGAGGTCCGCGACGACCAGCCGCTGATGGCTCTGGACAGCACCCCGCTCGTCGCCGCCGATCCGCTCGTCCGGCCCGTCCGGCCGGACGAGCTCGAGCGGTACCTGCCCGCGGCCGTCTCGATGTTCATCGAGGAGGTCGGCGTCGACCCGCGCAGCGGCGACGGCGGGGCCAGCTACCGCGCCCGGGTCACCGAGCTGATCGGCGCCGGCCGCGCGTTCGCCCGCTTCGAGGACGGCGAGGTCGTCTTCAAGGCCGAGATCGGCGCCATGTCGGCCACCGTCGGGCAGATCCAGGGCGTCTGGGTGCACCCCGACCGCCGCGGCGACGGGCTCGGCACCGCCGGCACCGCCGCGGTCGTGAACCGGCTCGTCCGCGGCCTGGGCC
The DNA here is from genome assembly GCF_053601335.1 of Amycolatopsis sp. NPDC004747. Lineage (NCBI taxonomy): Bacteria > Bacillati > Actinomycetota > Actinomycetes > Pseudonocardiales > Pseudonocardiaceae > Amycolatopsis > Amycolatopsis sp. NPDC004747. The sequence goes on from NZ_JBSGBQ010000018.1 coordinate 118,727, forward strand.
GCACCGCCAGCCTCTACGTCAACGCGTTCAACACCCCCGCCCTCGCGGCCTACCGCAAGATCGGGTTCCAGCAGGTCGGCCAGTACGCGACGGTGCTGTTCTAACCACTCTTCCGTGGCGGTGTTTCGACGCGGCCGCACCGCTGGTGACCAGACATCATCCGGCCATGAGTGCACGTCGCCACGGTGCCCTCGCGGTGCTGCTGCTCGTCGCCGCGACCACGGCCGGGTGCTCGGGCGACAGTCCCGAAGACGCCCTCTCCACCTTCCTGGACGCCGTCGCGTCCGGGGACGTCGCCGCCGCGGCGGCGAACACCGACTCGCCCGAAGCCGCGAAGACCGTGCTGAGCCAGGTCCGCGGGGTGCTCGACCCCGAAGCCCTCGACGTCGACGACGAAGAGGTGAAGCAGCCGGACGGCGACGTCGTGACCGCCGGCTACCGGCTCACCTGGCACCTGCCGCACGGCCGCACCTGGTCCTACCGCGCCGACGCCCAGCTGCGCGCGGCCGAGAACGGCTGGCAGGTGCACTGGCAGCCGACGGTCGTGCACCCCCAGCTGGCCGTCGGCCAGACCCTTGGCCTGCTGCCGCAGCTGCCCGAGACGGCGCCGGTCCTCGACCGCGACGGCGTCGCGCTGATGCGCCCGCAGACCGTGATCGGCGTGGTCGTCGACCCGCAGAAGGCCGGGGACGCGAACGCCGTCGCCGGGACGCTGGCCAGGGCGCTGCACCGGTACGAGCCCTCGGTCACCGGCCGGTCCGTGCTGGACGGGATGGCCAAGACCAAGCCCGGCGACGCCTACCCGGTGATCAGCCTGCGCGCCGGGGACTACCAGCGGGTCAAGCCGGCGATCTACGACCTGCCCGGCGTCCGCTTCGCCAGCCAGGAGCGGCTGCTGCCGGTGACGCGCGGGTCGGGGCAGCAGGTCCTGCCCGGCATCCGCGCGCTGGTCGAACAGCAGCTGGCCGGGGCGGCGGGCTGGCGGATCGTCACCCGCGACGTCACCGGCGGGGAGGCCGCCGAGCTCAAGGCCGAGCCGCCGCGGCCGGCGCCCGCGGTCACCAGCACGCTCAGCGCGAAGATCCAGGCCGCCGCCGAGAAGGCCCTCGAAACCGAGCCGTACTCCGCCGCGCTGGTCGCGATCCAGCCCTCGAGCGGGGACATCCTCGCGGTGGCCCAGAACGACGCCGCCGACGAGGAGGGTTCGCTGGCCCTGTCCGGCCGCTACCCGCCGGGCTCGACGTTCAAGATCGTCACGGCGGCGGCCGCGCTGTCGGCGGGGGAGGTCGAGGCGGGCAGCCCGGTGGACTGCCCGGGGGTGACGACGGTCGAAAACCGCGTCGTCCCCAACGAAGGCCGCTTCGACCTGGGGCGGGTGCCGCTGAAGACGGCGTTCGCACGGTCCTGCAACACGACCTTCGCCCGGCTCGCCTCCGGCCTGCCGGGGCCGTCGCTGACCGACACCGCCCGCTCGTTCGGTCTCGGCGCCGATTTCGTCGTCCCGGGCCTGACCACGGTCACCGGGGACGTCCCGGCCAGCGACTCGGCCGTCCAGCGGGCGGAAAACGGCTTCGGTCAGGGCCGGGTGGTGGTCAGCCCGTTCGGCATGGCGCTGGTCGCGGCCACCGTGCAGGCCGGGAAGGTGCCGTCGCCGTCGATCGTCAAGGGCCTGCCGGCGGCCACGAAGAACGTCGGCGACCCGCCGTCGCAGGAGGTCCTCGACGCGCTGCGCGGGATGATGCGGGAGGTCGTCACCAGCGGTACCGCGACCGGGCTGCGGGACATCCCCGACGTCGCGGGCAAGACCGGCACCGCTCAGTTCGGTGATGGCTCCCACTCACACGGGTGGTTCGTCGGCTACCGCGGTGACCTGGCGTTCGCCGTGCTCCTCACCGATGCCGGGTCGTCCAAACCGGCGGTGCAGGCCGCGCACCGGTTCCTGGCGGGGATCGGCTGAGCGGACCGTCGTAAGGTGGGGGCATGTCCGTTCGTGCCCCGCTCGTTCCCGGCGTCCAGACGCCGCGCCGTGACGTCCCCAGTTCCATCGCCCGTCCCGAGTACGTGGACAAGCCGGCGCCGAAGCGGGACACCGGCAACGGCGTGCGCACGCCCGAGGTGATCGAGGCGATGCGGGTGGCGAGCCGCATCGCGGCCCAGGCGCTGGAGGAGGGCGGCAAGGCCGTCAAGCCGGGCGCCACCACGGACGACATCGACAAGGTCGTGCACGAGTTCCTGCTCGACCACCACGCCTACCCCTCGACGCTGGGCTACCGCCGGTTCCCGAAGTCGTGCTGCACCTCGCTCAACGAGGTGATCTGCCACGGCATCCCGGACTCGACGGTGATCGAGGACGGCGACATCTGCAACATCGACGTCACCGCCTACATCGGCGGCGTCCACGGCGACACGAACGCGACCTTCCTGGCCGGCGACGTCTCCGAGGAGGCCCGCCTGCTGGTGGAGCGCACCCGTGAGGCGACGCTGCGGGCGATCAAGGCGGTCCGGCCGGGCCGCCAGCTGAACGTCATCGGCCGGGTGATCGAGTCCTACGCCAAGCGCTTCGGCTACGGCGTGGTCCGCGACTTCACCGGCCACGGCGTCGGCCCGGCGTTCCACACGCCGCCGACGGTCCTGCACTACGAAGAGCCCTCCGTCGACACGATCATCGAGGAGGGCATGACCTTCACGATCGAGCCGATGATCACCCTGGGCACCATCGACTACGACATCTGGGCCGACGACTGGACCGTCACCACGAAGGACAAGAAGTGGACGGCCCAGTTCGAGCACACCCTCGTGGTGACGGCCGACGGCAGCGAGATCCTCACGCTGCCGTAGCTCAGTGGCTGGTCGCCTTCTTGTAGCAGCGCACCGACAGCGGCACGAAGATCGCCAGCAGCAGCGCGATCCACAGCACCGACGCCAGGATCGCGTGCTGCATCGGCCAGGCGTCGTGCACCGGCATGGCCGCGCTGGTGTTGCCGAACAGCTCCCGTGCCGCCTGGGTGATCGCCGAGACCGGGTTCCAGTCCGCGATCACCCGCAGCGGGGTGGGCAGGCGGCCGCTGTCGACGAACGTGTTGGCCAGGAACGTCAGCGGGAAGATCGCCACGCTCGAGACGTTGTTGAACACCTCGGGCTTGCGCACGGCCAGGCCCAGCGTCCCCATCACCCACGACAGCGCGTAGGCGAAGGCGAGCAGCAGGAGCACGCCGCCGAGTGCCTCGAAGACGCCGGTGTGGATGCGCCAGCCGACCAGCAGGCCGACCAGGCCCATGATGAGCAGGCTCGTCACGTTCAGGATCAGATCCGCCGTGGTCCGTCCGATGAGCACCGCGGCCGGGGACATCGGCAGCGAGCGGAACCGGTCGATGATGCCCTTCTGCAGGTCGTCGGTCAGGCCGTAGCCGGTGACGATGCTGCCCATCGCCACCGCGAGGACGAAGATCCCCGGCAGCATGAACTCGCGGTAGGACATTCCCGGGATGTCGATCACGCTGCCGAACACGTAGCCGAAGAGCAGCACGAACATCACCGGCGTGAAGACGATGGACCCGAGCAGGTCCAGCGACCGGACGATCTTGATCGAGTTGCGCTTGGCCACGGTCACGCCGTCGGTGACGGCCATCTGCACCGCGTTCATCACACGGCCTCCTTCGCGGGTTCGGCCGTCTCGTGGCCGGTGAGGGACAGGAACACGTCGTCGAGGGTGGGGCGGCGGACGCCGACGTCACGGACGTCGACGCCGTCCGCGGCGAGCAGCGCCAGTGCTTCGGTAAGCGCTTTCGCGCCGTGGGTCACGGGCACGGTGAGGCGGAACGCCTCGGCCTGCGGCTCCCCGCTGGCCAGCCGGGCCAGCGCCCGCCGGGCCACGAGGACGTCGTCGTGCGTGCCGACGGTGAGCTCGATCCGCTCGCCGCCGACGAGGTCCTTGAGCTCGTCGGCGGTGCCGCGGGCGATCACGCGGCCGTGGTCGACGACGGCGATGCTGTCGGCCAGCCGGTCGGCCTCTTCCAGGTACTGCGTGGTCAGCAGCAGCGTGGTGCCGCCGGCGACCAGTTCGGTGATGACGTCCCACAGCTCGGTGCGGGCCCGCGGGTCGAGCCCGGTCGTCGGTTCGTCGAGGAACAGCACCGGCGGGTTGGCGACCAGCGCGCCGGCCAGGTCGAGCCGGCGCCGCATGCCGCCGGAGTAGCCCTTGACCGGGCGATCGGCCGCGTCTTCGAGGCTGAACCGGGCGAGCAGCTCCCGGCCGCGGGCCTTGGCCCGCTTGGTCCCCAGGTGGTACAGCCTGCCGACCATCTCGAGGTTCTCGGCCCCGGTCAGTTCCTGGTCGACGGCGGCGTACTGCCCCGAGGCGCCGATGTGCGAGCGCAGCTCGTGCGCGTCCTTCACGACGTCGAACCCGGCGACCACGGCCCGGCCCGCGTCCGGCTTCTGCAGCGTCGTGAGGATCTGGACGGTGGTGGTCTTCCCGGCGCCGTTCGGCCCGAGCACCCCCAGCACCGTGCCTTCCGGCACCCGCAGCGACATGCCGTCGAGCGCGGTGACCTTCCCGTACTTCTTGACCAATCCCTCGGCCACGATGGCATCTGACATGGAATTCCCCTTGTTCTCGTGGAGTTTCAGGCCCGGCGGACGACGATGTCGCCGGTGTAGGTGTGGGCCTTGACCTCGACGGTCTCGGTGGTGCCGCCCGGCCCGTCGGACGGCGTGAGCATGTTGCGCACGGACCCGGTCAGGGAGTTGAGCTCGAGCCACGCGGCGCTGCCCTCGCGGATGCCGACCTCGATCTCGCCGACGGCGGTCTCGAGGACGACCCGGTCGCGGATGACCTCGCCGAGCCGGATGTCGCCGGCGGCGGTCTTCGCGTTGACGCCGGCGTGGGCGAGATCGACCAGGATGTCGCCGTTGGCCGTGCTGACGCGCAGGTCGCCGGTCACCTCGCCGACGCGGGTCTCGCCGTTGGAGTTCTTCAGCACCGCGGTGCCGTCGATCTCGCGGATCCGCAGCTCGCCGGAGCCGGTGCCGACCTCGGCGTGCCCGGTGGCCCGGTCGACGAAGACGTCACCGGTCGCGGTGTTCGCTTCCAGCCGCGAGGTCTCGTCGAGGTGGATGTTGCCCACGGACGTCTTGAGCCGGCTGTCGCCGAGACGGCCGGTGACGTGGATGTCGCCCATCGCGGACGACGCCTTGACGCGGGAGCCGGCCGGCAGCTCGACCGTGACGTGCAGCGCGCCGCCCTTGCCCCACAGCTTGGTGGTGTACTTCGGGCCCTTGACCAGCAGCTCGCCGTCGGCGAACTCGACGCGGGTCTTGGCGGCGGCCTTCACGTCCTCGTTGTCGCCCGGGTCGGCCGGCCGGACCTCGACGGTGGTTTCGATGCGGTCGCCGGCGACGATCCGGACGTCGGCCATGCTGACGTCGAGCGTGGCCGTGATCGGCTCGGGGGTGGCGAAAAATGGCATGGCTGCGCCCTCCTGGGGTGCTTCGAGAGTGTTTTTGCCGGTCAGAGCGGGCGGGTCAGCGGACCCAGCCGGTGTACTTCTCGCCGTAGACGGAACGGCGGTGCGTGGGACGGCTCGCGTCGGCGCCGAGCGCGGTGTTCGCGGCCCGGACGAGCCAGGCGTTGATGGAGAGCTTCTCGCGGCTCGCCGCTTCCTCGACCCGCTGCTTCAGCTGGTCGGGCAGCCGCAGGTTGATCCGGGCGACGGCGCCGTCGTCGGCCTCGGGCGGGGGAGCTGGCGCCTCGGCGGGCGCGGGTTCGGGTGCCGCGGGGGGCGCGACGGCGAACTCGGCTTCGCGCCGGCGCAGGCGGACTTCCACGGAACCGGGAGCGAGGTCGCGGGTGATCTCGTCGGCCGCGGCCGACAGGGCGTCGAGCAGGGTGAGCCGGATGGCGGACTCCAGCGGGGAGGCCAGCCGCTCGGCCAGGGCGACAGCGTCGTCTCCGGCCGCCTCGGCGGCTACCGCGAACTCGCGGCGGAGGCTGTCCACGAAGGGCGTCAGGTCCATGGCACTACTGTGGCACCACGGTGGTGCCACGACAACCCTGAAATGGCACCCTTAGGGGTCGACGCCGGGAAACTTGCAGGTCAGGAGTGTGCGGCGCGGTCCAGGAGCTCGTCGAGGAACCCGCAGGCCTCGGCGGCCGCGCGCTCCGGGTCCCGGTCGGCGATGGCCTGGGCGAGCCCTTCGTGGCCGATTTCCGGTGCGTGGTCGGCGCCCGGCGCGATGCTGGACGTCGTCGCGATGCTGGCCGCGATGACCTCGGTCAGCCCGCGGTAGAGCTCGGTCAGCAGCCGGTTGTGCCCGGCCGCGACCACCGCGCAGTGGAACTCCGCGTCCGTGCGGGCGAAGTCCTGCCAGCGGCCTTCGCGCAGGTCGACGTCCCGGCGGGCGAGCAGCTCCCACAGCTCCTGGACCTCTTCGCCGGTCCGCTCGACCGCCGCGAGCCGGGCACCTTCCACCTCCAGGGTGCGCCGGACCTGCAGGACTTCGCGCAGTTCCGAGCCGCAGAGCCGGCGGATCGCGCCGGACACCTCGCTCGTGGCGCGCACGTAGGTGCCGTCGCCCTGCCGGACCTCCAGGAGCCCGGTGTGCGCGAGCGCGCGGACGGCTTCGCGGACGGTGTTGCGCCCGACGCCGAGCTGCTCGACGAGCTCGGCTTCGGTCGGGATGCGTTCGCCGATCGGCCATTCGCCCTGCGTGACCGCGGTCCGCAGCTGCTCGATGACCTGGTCGACGAGGCCTGTCCGGCGCGTGGTGGCCAGCGGCACAGGATTATCCCTTCATCCAATCATCCTACGTATGCGATAGTAACGGACATGCCCGTCGAACACCGTGAACCCGAACTGGACGGCGCCGTCGAAATCCGGACGCCGGGCGTGGTCGCCGCCGGGGCGCTGCTCGCGGTCGCGGTGGTGCTCACCGCCCTCAACCTGCGTCCGGCCATCACCGGTGTCGGCCCGATGCTCGCCGAAATGCGGGCGGACCTGGGTGCGTCCGTGGTCTGGGCCGGGGTGCTCACGACGTTGCCGACGCTCTGCTTCGCGGGCGCCGGGCTGGCCGCGCCGCTGCTCGCGCGCCGGGCCGGGATCGGTGCCGCCATCGCGGTCGCGCTGGCCGCCTTGGCCGCCGGGCTCGTGCTGCGCGTGCTCGACGGACCGGCCGTGGTGCTCGGCGGGACGCTCGTCGCCACCGCCGGGATCGCCCTGATCAACGTGCTCATCCCGGTCGTCATCAAGGACTCCTTCCCGGCGCGCATCGGCATGCTGACCGGCGTCTACACCGCCGCGCTGCAGGGCGGCGGCGCCCTCGGGTCGGCGGTGACCCCGCGGCTGGGCGACGCCCTGGGTGGCTGGCGCCCGGCGCTGGGCGGCTGGGCCGTCCTCGCCGTCGTCGCGCTGCTGGCGTGGATTTTCGCAGCCCGCGGCACCGGCCGGACACCGCGGCCCGCCGAAGGCGCCGAAGGCGGCCGGTCGCTGCTGCGCAACCGGCTGGCCTGGATCGTCACCGGCTTCTTCGGCCTGCAGGCCTTCTACGCCTACGCCGCGATGGGCTGGTTCCCGCAGGTGCTGATGGACGCGGGCGTGCCGCGCGACGAGGCCGGGCTGCTGTTCGGCCTGGTCTCGCTGATCGCCGTGCCGATCAGCCTCGTCGTCTCGCCGATGGCGGCCCGGCAGCGCGGGCAGAGCCCGTGGATCCTGGGCCTCGGCGTGTTCGGCGTCGCCGGGACCGCCGGGCTGATGCTCGCGCCGTCGTGGTCGCCGCTGCTCTGGAGCATCCTCGTCGGCCTCGGGATGAGCAACTTCTCGCTGGCGCTGACCGTGATCGCGCTGCGCGCCCGGACCGGCGCCGACACCGCCCGGCTGTCCGGGATGGCCCAGGGGTTCGGCTACCTGTTCGCCGCGCTCGGGCCCTTCCTGTTCAGCCTGCTGCACGACCTCGCGGGCGGCTGGACGGTGCCGCTGGCCATGCTGCTCGGCCTGCTCGGCGTCCAGATGGCATTCGGCGCCCTCGCCGGGCGGCACCGCTTCGTCTGATTCTCAACAGTTAACGCCTTTCGTACGGGTTGCGGCGGCTTAAGCTCACCGGATGGCCGTGCCGGTGCCGGACCTCGGGACGTTGCTGCGCGAGGGCCCGTTCGACGCGGCCCTGCGCGCGGCCATCCGCGCCCGCGGGCTGAGCCTCGACCGGCTCCGCGAGCACCTGCGCACCCGCGGCGTCTCGGTCACGACGGCGACGTTGAGCTACTGGCAGTCCGGCCGCAGCCGCCCCGAACGGCGCGACTCGCTTCGCGGGCTGCGGCAGCTCGAAGCCGTCCTCGAGGTGCCGGCCGGTTCGCTGGGCGCGCTGCTCGGCCCGCCTCGGTCGCGCCGCTGCGCGCCCGCCGAGATCGGCCGGTTCTGGCCGGACGGGCCGCGCATCGACGCCGCGGTGTCCGATGTGGACACGCGGTGGGACGAGCGGCTGACCCGGCTCAGCCAGCACGACGTCGTCGTGGTCGGGCCGGGCCGTGAGGAGCTGGAGATCCGGTCGCGGCAGGTGCTGCGGGCCGAGGCCGACGGCCCGGACCGCTGGGTGGTGATCCTGCACCTCGACGAGCACGACCGGCCGCTGCCGGAGCTGCGGTCCCTGCGGGGCTGCCACGCCGGCCGCAGCGTGCTCAAGCCCGAAGACGGCCTCCTCGTCGTCGAGCTGCTCTTCGGCAGGCCGTTGCTGCGCGGCGAAACGGTCATCACCGAACACACGCTGGTGAATCGCGCGCCGCACCCGGTCGCGACGAACTACGAACGGAAGTTCCGGCTCCCGGTCCGCGAATACGTGCTCGAAATCCGGTTCTCCCCGGAGGCGGTTCCGGCGGTGTGCCACCGGTTCGCCGAGCCCGGCGAAACCGCCGACGTCGTCCCGGAATCCGGTGCCGTGCACGGGGTCGCGCTGAACTTCGGCCCCGGTCGCTACGGTTTCGCGTGGGACTGGCCAGTTAACTGTTAAGGACTTGCGGATCTGCACCGCGGGCATTCCGGCGGCTTACCGTCTGCGCACTCCACTCGCCGATCCGAGGAGAACACGAATGCGCAGATTCGTTTCCGCCGTGAGCGCGGCCGCGCTGGCCGCGCTGGGACTGGGCGTCGCGCCCGCCGAAGCGGCACCGGACCACCCGGACGCCGAGGTGGCGGGCGTCGCCGCGGCGTTCGGGCTGTCCACCGGCCAGGCCCGGGACCAGCTCACCGCCCAGGACCGGGCGCACCGGCTGGCCGCGACCCTGCCCGCGCCGGTCCGGGCGCAGGCTGCGGGAGAGTGGTTCGACGCCGCGACCGGTCGGCTGACCCTCGCGGTCACGACTCCCGAAGCGGCCGAGGAGGCTCGTGCCGCGGGGGCGGCGGCCCAGGTCGTGACCCGGAGCCGGGCCGAGCTCGACCGCACCGCTTCGGCCGTCCGCGCCCTGGTCGGGGCCGGTGTTCCCGGCGTCTACGGCTGGGGTGTCGACGTCCGGGCCAACGAGGTTGGCGTGGACGTCGACCGGACGAAGAAGACGGCCGCGACCGAAAGCTTCCTTTCGCGCGCACGGGAACTCGGCGTCCGGATCACCGAGACGACGACGTCGCCGCGGCAGCAGTCGGGCACCATCCAGACCGGCAACCCGTGGTGGCCGGGCAGCGAGAGCAACTGCTCGGTCGGCTTCCCGGTGACCGACTCCGCCGGCGCGAAGCACTTCCTGACCGCCGGCCACTGCACGAACGACCGCGACCAGGCCGCGTACGGCGCTTCGGGACAGCAGAACCGGATCGGCACGTCGAACGTCGGCGGCACGCACAGCGTCAACGCCCGCGAAGGCGACATGGGTGTCGTCGCGGTGACGGAGGCCGGGTGGTCCCTGTCGGCGTCGGTGAACACCTGGGGCCGGCCGGCGATCACGCTGTCCGGCGCGGCCGAGGCGATGGTCGGTGACCGGGTCTGCCACTCCGGCAACACCTCGCACTGGCAGTGCGGCGAGGTCAAGTACACGCACAAGTCCGCCGACTACGGCGGCGGCCTGGTGATCGACGACCTGACCTGGACGACGGCGTGCTCCCTCGGCGGCGACTCCGGCGGCGGCTGGCTGCTCGGCGACAAGGCCACCGGCCTGCACGACGGCGGCCCGTCGCAGTGCGTCCAGAACCCCTCCGACGGTGACCTGTCGCTCTTCCAGCCGGTCGCCGAGGCGCTGGACAAGTGGCAGCTCACCCTGGTGACCGGCAGTGGCCCGGCGCCGGGCGGCCGGACGCTGACCAACGACACGGACTACCCGATCCGCGACTACCAGCAGGTGTTCAGCCCGGTCACGTCCACGCTGACCGGCCAGGCGGCGACGCCGCTTTCCGTCGCGGTGACGCTGCGGCACACGTGCGCCGAGGACCTCGGAGTCACCCTGCTCGACCCCGGCAGCAAGGCGTACCCGCTCAAGTACAGCGGCGGCAGCACGTGCACGGCGTGGAACGGCACCCGGACGTTCACGGTTCCGGCGTCCTCGCCGGCCGGCGGCCGCTGGCAGCTGCGCGTCACCGACTACGGTCCCGGCGACACCGGCACCCTGGACAGCTGGTCGATCACCCTGTGAGCGGCCGCGGGCCGGGTGCGTCCCGGCCCGCGGTGCCTCAGTCCAGGGGCAGGCTGAGCAGCGCGTTCTCGACCAGCTCCGGCATCGCCGGGTGGATCCAGTACTGCCCGCGGGCCATGCTCCGCGCGTCGAGGCCGAAGCTCATCGCCTGGATGAGCGGCTGGATCACCGACGACGCATGCGGGCCGATGATGTGCGCGCCGAGCAGCTGCCCGGTCGCCGGGTCGGCCAGGAGCTTCGCGAAGCCCGTGGTGTCCTCCATCGCCCAGCCGTAGGCGATCCCGGCGTAGTCCTGCTTCGAGACCACATAGGACACGCCGAGCTCGCGCGCCTTCTGCTCGGTGAGCCCGACCGAGGCCACCTGCGGGTGCGTGAACACCGCGTGCGGCACGAACCGGTGGTCGGCGGTGATCCGCTCGTCCGGGTGCAGCAGGTTGTGCTGCACCACGCGGGCTTCGTGGTTCGCGACGTGCTTGAGCTCGTGCGGCGACGACAGGTCGCCGAGGGCGTAGATGCCGTCGACCGCGGTCTGCTGGTAGTCGTCGACCACGACGTGTCCGCTGTCCATTGTGGTCACTCCGGTGGCGGCGACGTCGAGCAGGTCGGAGTTCGGCTTCCGGCCGGTGGCGATCAGCAGCACGTCGCCCTCGACGGTTTCGGCGCCCTGCGGTCCTTCGAGGTCCAGCGCGATGCCGGTGTCCGTCTTGCGGGCCCGCACGGTCTTGCGCTCGAGGCGGACGTCGAACCGCTCGGCGGCCAGCTCGGTGAAGCGGGCGCTGACGTCCTCGTCCTCCGAGCGCAGCAGCCGCCCGGAGCGGTTGACCAGCGTGACCTGCACGCCGAAGGAGGCGAAGACGTGCGCGAACTCGGCCGCGATGTACCCGCCGCCGAGGATGACGATGCGTCCGGGCAGCTCGTCGAGCCGCATCACGGTGTCGGAGGTGTGGTAGCCGACGTCGTCCAGGCCCGGGATGTCCGGGATGACCGGGCGGCCGCCCGCGGCGAGCACGAACTTGTCGGCGGTCAGCACCTCGTCGGGGCGCCCGTCGGCGAAGCCGACGGTCAGCTCCTTGTGGCCGGTGAAGCGGGCGGTGCCCTCGTAGACATCGACGTCCTTGTTGTCCTCGTGGTGGCGGCGGTATTCCGCGCCGCCTTCGGCGATCGGGTCGATCCGGCCGAAGATCCGGTCGCGGATGTCGCGCCAGCGCACGCCCTTCAGCTCTTCGTCGACGCCGTACTTGGCGCTGTGCGAAGGCGTGTACGCGACGTCGGCGGCGTACACGAACATCTTCGTCGGGATGCAGCCCACGTTCAGGCACGTGCCGCCGAAGGTGCCCTTCTCGACGATCGCCGTCTTCTGGCCGGCGAACCCGGGGCCGAGGATGGAGTTCCCCGATCCCGTCCCGACGATCACCAGGTCGTAGTGGGGCACTGCATCCTCCGCGGGGTCCGGTTCCGGTCGTTCCACCCTAGCCAACCGCGCTGCCGGAGCGGGTGTTCCCGGTTGTGCTTAACGTCGTATTACGTGGTCAGTGGCCGGTCGCGGTGAAGTGCATCCGGTCGGTCGGGCTGGTCCAGTTCCCGCCCCAGCTCCACCCGATCGCCGCGAACGCGCGCACGGTCGCGTCGCCGGGCAGGACCATGCCGGGCCGCTTGCGCGAGCGGTCGACGTACGCCGAGGCCAGCTCGGGCAGCACGAGGTCGCCCTGGGTGTAGGGGTTGCAGAACGGGTTGACGTCCACGGCGAGCCCGGAGGCGTGCGCCGACCAGGTCGTCTGCCCGCGGGCCGGGCGGCAGACGAACGCGCTGGTCGAGTTGCCGTCGCCGGTCGGCGGCGCGGTGAGCTCGGCCGGCGCGGTCACGCGCATCTCTTCGAGCGGGAAGCGGGCGGCGAACAGCTGCCCGAAGACCTTCGTGATCCCGGCCGCGCCACTGGCGTTGACCAGCATCTCGCCGGTGTGGGCGCGGCCGTCGAAACCCCAGAAGGACATCGTCAGGTAGCGGAGGTCGCCGGCCTTGACCGGGCAGGCGGGCTGCCAGGTGCTGCGCGCGAGGACGGCCGGGGGCACGGCGCTGATCGTCGACGCGTACGCGTCTCCGACGGGCGGCGGTAACAGGTCTTTTGTCGGAAGTGCCCGGTTCACCAGTTCGGGTGGCGTCGGCTCGACCTCGCCGAACCCGTCGGGGCGGCGGGGGAGCGGCCGGGCGCCCACCTGCCAGGGGACGGCGGGAGCGCTCGACGCCGACGGCGTTGTCGAGGGTGGGGCCGCGGTGCTGGTCCTCGAAGCCGGCGCTGGTGCTGGTGCAGGCGGGGGTGGCGGTGCCGCGTCCGGTGCGCACGCGCTCAGGACGAGGGCCAGTGCCGCCCACGCCGCCGCCGTCCGCCACATCCGGCCAGCTTGGCAGAAGCCCTCCGGGAGCGGAGACCACCCGTTCCAGTGACACCGTTTTGGGCCCCCTCGGCTTAGGGTATTGAGCGCACGTCGTTCACGCACCGGAGTTGTCCGGGTGCCGAGTGCTTTGCTCCGTGCTGCGTCGAAAAGGGGAAGTCCCATGTCCGTGAAGTCCCGCCGGTCCCTGCTGTTCGCGAGCGGCGCGCTCCTCGCGGTCGCCGCGGTCGCCGTGCCGGTCGTGGTGGGCACGGCGGCGGCGGACCAGGCTTCGGCCAACCAGCCGCGGATCGTGGGCGGCGAAAAGGCTTCGCTGCCGGACCACCCGTACGCGGTGTACCTGACCGACGCGGGCGGCAACCAGTTCTGCGGCGCGGTGATCGTGAGCTCCACTTCGGTCGCCACGGCGGCGCACTGCGCCAAGGCGGTGGCGAAGCAGGACATCCGCGTGGTGGCCGGCCGCGAGGACAAGCGCACGGCCGACGGCCAGGTCCTCGGCGTCTCGAAGGTGTGGGTCAGCCAGGGCTACACCGACCCGACGAAGGGCGGCGACATCGCCGTGCTCACCGTCCGCGGCCAGTTCGACTACCGGCCCGCGAAGCTGCCCGAAAGCGGCGACGCGGGGCTGTACGCGGCGGGCACCCAGGCGACGGTCCTCGGCTGGGGCCGCGTCGCCGACGGCGGCGCCCGCTCCGACTACCTGCGCAGCGCCGAGGTCCCGGTGGTCTCGGACAGCGAATGCCACGCCGACTACTCCGTCTACGACCAGCGGACGATGGTGTGCGCGGGTTACGCCGAGGGTGGCGTCGACGCCTGCCAGGGCGACTCGGGCGGCCCGCTCGTGGTCGGGGACACGCTGATCGGCATCGTCTCCTTCGGCGACGGCTGCGCGAAGGCGAACAGGCCGGGCGTCTACACGCGCGTCTCGACGTACGCCGAAGACGTCAAGACCCAGGCCAAGCCCCGCCTCCTCGGCTGAGCGTGCTAAGCAGGGGTATGCCGACCCTGCACGACGCGACCGGCCCGGAACTGACCGCGGTCCAGCTGCACGACATCCTCCGCCTGCGCATCGACGTGTTCGTCGTGGAGCAGAAGGCGGCGTACCCCGAGCTCGACGGCCGCGACCTGCTCCCCGACACCCGTCACCTGTGGTTCGAGGACGGCCAGGTCCTGGCGTACCTGCGCGTCCTGCTCGACCCGGGTGGCATCCGCCGCATCGGCCGGGTGGTGACGGCGGCGCACGCCCGCGGCGCCGGCCTGGCGGCCCGCCTGATGGAGGCGGCCCTGACGATCCCGGGCGAGTACGTCCTCGACGCCCAGACCTACGTCCAGGGCTTCTACGCCCGCTACGGCTTCATCGCCGAAGGCGCGGAGTACCTCGACGACGACGGAATCCCCCACATCAAAATGCGCCGCCGCCCCTGATGCCCCCGCAATCACGCGTGATGCCCCTCCAATCACGCGAGATACGCGCCCAATCACGCGAGTTCCGCCTTCAATCACGCGAGTTCCGCCTCGGATCACGCGCCCCGACCCTCCGGGTACGCGTGTCGTCCGCTTGGGTACGCGAGTCGTCCGCTTGGGTACGTGTGTCGTCCGCCTGGGTACGCGTGTCGTCCGTTCCGGTACGGCTCAGGCGAGCGCGCCGCGCGGGGCCGTCGCGGTGATCACCTTCACCGCGCGGTCCACATCGGACTCCGTGAGGTCGGCCCGTGCGGTCAGGCGCAGCCGCGAGATCCCGTCCGGCACCGACGGCGGCCGGAAGCACCCCACCCGGATGCCCTGCTCCGCGCACGCCGCGGCCCACGCCACCGCCGTCTCCGCGGACGGCGCCTGCACCGAGATCACGGCCGCGTCCGGCAGGCTCGCCTTCAACCCGTTCGCCTTCAACGACATCGCCAGGTTGCCCGCGTTCTCGACCACCTTCCCGGCGAGCCCCGGCTCCTCCTTCAACGCGTGCAACGCCGCCAACGCGGCCGCGGCGCTCGCGGGCGCCAGCGCGGTGTCGAAGATGAAGCTGCGTGCGGTGTCCACGAGGTGCTTGATCACCCGGCGCGGCCCCACCACCGCACCGCCCTGGGCGCCGAGGGACTTCGACAGCGTCAGCGTCGTGACGACGTCGGGCGCGCCCGAAAGCCCGGCCGCGTGCACCGCCCCGCGGCCGCCTTCGCCGAGGACGCCGAAGCCGTGCGCGTCGTCCACCAGCAGTGCCGCGCTGTGCGAACGGCAGATCCCCGCCAGCTCCTCCAGCGGCGCGAGGTCGCCGTCGACCGAAAACACCGAGTCGGTCACCACCAGCGCCCGCGGCTTGCGCCGGGTCGCCAGCGCGTGCTTGATCGCCGACGGCGTCGAGTGCGCCACGGCGGCGACGTCGGCCCGCGACAGCCGGCAGCCTTCGATCAGCGACGCGTGGATGTACTTGTCGGTGACGATCGCGGACTCGGCCCCGGACAGCGCCGTCACCGCGCCGAGGTTCGCGGCGAAGCCGGAGGAGAACACCAGCGCCGCCTGCGCGCCGCAGAACCGGGCGAGCTCCAGCTCCAGCTCGGTGTGCAGCTCGGTCGACCCGGTGACCAGCCGCGACCCGGTGGACCCGGCGCCCCAGCGCAGCGCGGCGGCCGCGGCGGCTCCGGCGACGCGCTTGTCGCGGGCCAGCCCGAGGTAGTCGTTGCCGGCCAGATCCAGCTCGTCGGCCTGCGCGGGACGCGGCCGCAGCTGCCGCACGAGCCCGGCGTTCGCCCGCTTCTCCGCCTCGGCGTCGAGCCAGTCGAAAACCTCTTCGGGCGGGAGCGTCGGCGGCGTAGTCACATCCCGCAGTCTCCCATCCGGGCTACGCGGTGCCGCCAAGCGGGCCTGGAAACGCCGGAAGCCCCGGACCGCGTGGTCCGGGGCTTCCGAAGGAGGAACTCAGCTGTCGTAGCCGCGACGCGGGCCACGGCTCGGGCGGCCGTAGCCACCGCCGTTGCCCGAGCGGGGCTGGCGGCCGCGGCCGCCGAAGCCGCCGGGACGGCCTTCGCGGTCGCCGCCGCGGTAACCACCACGCTCGCCGCCACGCTCGCCACCGCGGTCACGGTCGCCGTAGCTGCGCTCGCCGCGGAAGCCGCCGCGCTCGCCACCCCGGCTGCCGCCGCCGAAGCCACGGTCACCGCGGAAGCCACCGCCGCCGCCACGGCGCGGGTTCTCGCGCCGCCGCTCGACGACCGGCTCGCCGCTGGGCTCCTGGGCACCGGTGATGCGGGACAGCTCGGCGTCGCCCGGGCGGACCGTCGTCGACTCCGCGCGCACGCCGGCGCGGTCGGTCAGCCGGCGGACCATCCGGCGCTGGTCGTGCGTCGCCAGGGTGACGACCACACCGGACGCCCCGGCGCGGGCCGTGCGGCCGGCGCGGTGCAGGTAGTCCTTGTGGTCGGCCGCCGGGTCGACGTGCAGCACCAGCGAGATGTCGTCGACGTGGATGCCGCGCGCGGCGACGTCCGTGGCGACCAGCACCGGGGTGAGGCCGTCCTTGAAGTCGGCGAGGACGCGGTTGCGCTGGCCCTGGGTCTTGCCGCCGTGCAGCGCCGCCGCGTGCACGCCCTGCTCGCGCAGCCGCTCGGTGAGCCGGTCGACGTGGTGCTTGGTGCGCACGAACATGATCGTGCGGCCGTCGCGGGCGCCGATCTGCGTGATGACGTCCTGCTTGTCCTGGTGCGAGACCTGGAGCACGTGGTGGTCCATGGTCGTCACGCTCGCGGTCGACGGCGCGACCGAGTGCGTCACCGGGTCGGTCAGGTACTGCTTGACCAGGCGGTTGACGTCACCGTCGAGCGTCGCCGAGAACAGCAGCCGCTGCCCGCCCGGCGGGGTGAGATCGAGGATCTCGCGGACCTGCGGCATGAAGCCCATGTCCGCCATCTGGTCGGCCTCGTCGAGGGCGATGAAGTTGCAGTCGCCCAGGTGCGCGGTGCCCTGGCGGACGTGGTCCGACAGCCGGCCCGGCGTGGCGATCAGCAGGTCGACGCCGCGGGACAGCGCGTCCGCCTGGCGGGCGAAGGCCATGCCGCCGACGGCCGTGCGGCACCACAGGCCGAGCGCCTTGGCCAGCGGGGTCAGCGAGTCGGCGACCTGCATGGCCAGCTCGCGGGTCGGGACCAGGATCAGCGCGCGGGGGCGCTTCGGGCGGGCCTTGCCGCCGTCGAGCCGGGCCAGCATGGCCAGGCCGAAGGCGAGGGTCTTGCCGGAGCCGGTCTGGGCGCGGCCCAGCACGTCGCGGCCGGCCAGCGCGTCCGGGATGGTCGCGGACTGGATCGGGAAGGGCTGGTTGATGCCCGCCTCGGCGAGCGCGCGGAGCAGCGGCTCCGGCAGGCCCAGCTGGGCGAACGTCTTGGTGGCCACGGTCTCGACGGCGTCGTCGCGCAGCATGTCGCCGCCCGCAGGCCGCTGGCGCGGCTTGTGGTCGGGACGGCCCGCGCGGGCGGACGTCGAGGAGTGGCCGGAGTTGAACGTGACTGTCACAAATGCCTCTCGGACGTGGTTCGTCGCAAGGGAGGCCCGGGCTGCCCGCGCGCAGGCAGGGCAAGATGGTGTGCGATGGGCGTTCACAGGGACGGACCCGGCACACCGTGTCATCGCTTGCCGACACTGCGCGCCGCTTGGGTTACGGATCACCGCGAGCCATTCGGTGGCTCTGGAGGCGACGGACACCAACTCATCCACGCCGCCGGTTGCGGTCTGTGTTCACTGTACCCGAGGCGGAGCCGGTACTACGCATCGAGGTCACCGGTTGTGGGCGGCGTCGCAGGCGTGTTCCGCACCACAGCCGCGACGCCGCCCCGGAATCACTCGAGCCCGGCCGCCGAAACGAGCTCGGCCAGCAGTTCTCCGGTGTTCGTGACGTGCTCGCCGAGCCCGCGGCCGTGGAACCAGCCGGCCAGGTTTCGCACGTCCCGCGCCAGGAACTCGACGCCGCCGGGGTTGGCCACGACGTCGACGACCTGAGGCAGGTCGATCACCATCAGCCTGCCCCGGTGCACGAGCAGGTTGTACGCCGAGAGGTCGCCGTGCGCGAGCCCCTCGGAGGCGAGCAGCTCGAGCGCGGCGGTGGCCTGGAACCACAGGTCCGTCAGCTCGCCGGGGTCCGGGCGGACCTGGGCCAGCCGGGGCGCGGCCGTGCCGTCCTCCTCGCCGAGGAACTCGAGCAGCAGTTCCGTGCCCTCGCGCTGCACCGGGTAGGGCACCGGCGCGCCGAGCGTCCACAGGCGACTCAGCGCGGCGAACTCGGCCACCGCCCACTGTTCGGCGATGAGGTTGCGGCCGAACGCGCTGCGCTGCGCCATCGCCCGCATCTCGCGGGACCGGCGCATCCGCCGCCCCTCGAGGTAGCCCGCGTCGCGGTGGAACAGCTTGTGTTCGTCGCTGCGGTAGCGCTTCGCGGCGAGCAGCGTGCCCGGCGTGCCGGGCAGCCCGCGCCGCAGGAGGTGGACGTCGGCCTCCTTGCCGGTCTTGAGGACGCCGAGGTCGGTGTCGACCGCGGCGAGTTCGGTGACGACCCAGTCCGGCCGGGGGAGCGGGCCGTGTTCGGCGTCGTCCCAGGTGGACCAGCGGTCGGCACCATCGGGAAGCTGGTTTTCGGTGTAGGCGTCGTCGCGCAGCTTCGCGAGGCGGACGCGTTCGGCTTCGGTCAGCCGTCCGCTGCGGGTGGGTTCGGGTTCGTCGAAGCGTCCGCGCCGCGGGCTCTTGCGGAGGCGGGTGGGCTGGTCGTCGAACAGGTCGAAGTCTTCGAAGTCGTGCCGGCGCACTGGTGGGTTTCTCCTCGATCAGGGATGCCCCACCGGGCGCGGAATCAGCCTCGGGGGGCGGGTGGGTGAGGGCGCGAAAGGGCCCGGACAGTCATCACGACAGGCACCTCCCGTTCTCACGCACACCGGCTCCCGGCCGGCTCGCGTTCAGGGTGCCGGACCGGTCGGGCGCCGCGCAACCGGATTTTCCGCGGGGTCGCCGCGAACGGAGTATTTGTGACGTTTCCTTGAATTCGGCCCGCCGCCGTGGTCACGATTGACGGGCAGGCCGAACCGAGAGAGGCGGCAGATGGACAGTTACGACGTGGTGATCGTCGGCGGCGGGCACAACGGCCTGGTGGCGGCCGCGTACCTGGCGCGGGCGGGCCGGTCGGTGCTCGTGCTCGAACGGCGGGAGGAGACCGGTGGCGCCGCCGTCTCGTTCCGCGCGTTCGAGGGCGTGGACGTCCGGCTTTCGCGCTACTCGTACCTGATCAGCCTGCTGCCGAAGAAGATCGTGGCCGACCTCGGCCTCGACGTGGAGCTGCGGCGGCGCCGGATGTCGTCCTACACCCCGTCGGGCGGCTCGGGTCTCCTCGTCGACAACGACGACGCCGTCCGGACGGCGTCGTCGTTCCGCGCGGTCACCGGGTCCACTTCGGACTTCTCGGCCTGGCAACGGTTCTACGAGCTGACCGAGCGTGTCGCCGGGCGCGCGTTCGGGACGCTCACCGAGCCATTGTTGTCCGAAGTGGACTTCCGCGCCCGCATCGGCGACGCCGAGGCGTGGTCCCTGCTGTTCGAACGGCCGATCGGCGAAGCGCTCACGTCGTGGTTCGGCCACGACACGGTGCGCGGCGTGGTGCTCACCGACGCGCTGATCGGCACGTTCGCCCCGGCGGACGGCGAGGACCTCCGGCAGAACCGGTGCCTGCTCTACCACGTGATCGGCAACGGCACCGGCGACTGGGACGTCCCGGTCGGCGGCATGGGTGCGGTCACCCGTTCGCTCGCGGCGGTCGCCGCCGCGGCGGGCGCGCACCTGGTGACCGGCGCGGAAGTGCTCTCGGTCGACCCGGACGGCGAGGTGCGGTTCCGGCGCGCCGAAACCGAGCTCGTCGTCCGGGCCGGGCACGTCCTGGCGAACGTCGCACCGGCGACGCTCGCGCGGCTGCTGGGGGAGGAACCGGCGGAACGGCCGGAAGGCGCCCAGCTGAAGGTCAACATGGTGCTGAAGCGGCTGCCGAGGCTGCGCGACCCGGAGGTCGATCCGGCCGACGCGTTCGGAGGCACCTTCCACGTCAACGAAACCTTCACGCAGTTGGAGGCGGCGTACCGCGAGGCGGCGGCGGGCAGGATCCCCACGCTGCCGCCCTGCGAAATCTATTGCCACTCGTTGACGGATCCGTCGATCCTCGGCCCGGCCGAACGCGCGGCCGGCACGCACACGCTCACCCTGTTCGGCCTGCACATGCCGGCCCGCCTCTTCGAGGGGCGCAACGAAGAGGCCCGCGAAGCGGCGTTGCGCGCAACGCTGGCTTCGCTCGACAGCGTGCTGGCCGAGCCGATCGAGGACTGCCTGCTGACCGCGCCGGACGGCAGGCCCTGCGTGGAGGCCAAAACCCCGCTGGACCTGGAAGCCGAGCTGGGCCTGCCGGCGGGGCACATCTTCCACCGGGACCTGTCGTGGCCGTACGCGGAAGACCCGGCCCAGGCCGGTCGCTGGGGCGTCGAGACCGCCCACGAACGCATCCTGTTGTGCGGCGCGGGTGCCGCGAGAGGAGGTGGTGTCAGCGGCATCCCCGGCCACAACGCGGCGATGGCGGTGCTCGGCGCGGGGTGATCCACGCCGGGCCGCTGGTCCGGTCGTTCGCGCAGCTCGCGGCGGCCGCGTACCGGAACTGAGCGGCCGGCCGCGCCGAACGCGGTGGCCAGGTGAAAAACGAACGTTCATTCACTATGCTGGCCGCATGCACACCGCCAGCCGGACCGCCGAGCACGTCGCCTTCTTCCGCGCCCTGGAAACCCGGCGCCGCGACCGGCTCTTCGCCGACGACCACGCCATCCGGTTCCTGTCCGCCCGCTACCGCTGGCTCGTGCGGGCCGCCGCGGTCCCGCTCGTCGGGCAGGGCATCGCCCGGGTCATCGACCACCGCTACCCGGAGGGCCCCCGCACGTCCGCGGTCGCCCGCACCCGGCTGATCGACGACCTGCTCGCCGAGGCCCGGCCGGAGCAGGTGCTGCTGCTCGGCGCCGGCTACGACAGCCGGGCCCACCGCCTCCCCGAGATGCCGCCCACCTACGAGGTCGACCTTCCGGCCACCCAGCAGGCCAAGCGGCGGCGCATCGCCGACCGCCCGCACGTCCGCTACGTGCCCGTCGACCTCGGCGCCGAAAGCCTCGCCGCGGCCCTCGGCGGCTTCCCCGCGAAGCGCACCGCGGTCGTCTGGGAAGGCGTCACCAACTACCTCACCGAGCCGGCCGTCGACGCGACCTTCCGCGAGCTGACCGGGATCGTCGCGCGCGGCAGCACGGTCATCTTCACCTACGTCGACCGCTCGGCGCTCGGCGCCGACACCACCTGGCACCGGGAGGTCGGGAAGGTCGGCGAGCCGTGGACGTTCGGCCTGCACCCCGCCGACGTGCCCGGCTACCTCGCCGAACGGGGCCTGGAGCTGGAGGGTGACCTGTCCGCGAAGGAAGCCGCCGAGCGCTACCACCGCGACGAGCCCGCCGCGGGCTTCTACCGGATCGCCTGGGCGGTGGTCCGGTAATGCCCAAGGTCAGCGCGGAGCACCTGACGAACCGCCGCCGCCAGATCCTCGACGCCGCGGCCGGCTGCTTCGCCCGCAACGGTTTCCACCGCACGTCGATGCAGGACATCGTCAAGGAGTCCGGCCTGTCCGCCGGGCTGATCTACCGGTACTTCACCGGCAAGGAGGACATGATCCTGGCGATCGTCGCCGAATGGCACACGGACCGTTCGGCCGGGCTCGGTGCCGCGGACGACCCGCTCGCCGCCTATCTCGGCCTGCTGCGCGCCATCGCGGATCCGGCGGCCGCGCAGCAGCGGAACCTCGGGATGCAGGCCTGGGCCGAAACCGTCCGCGAACCCCGGATCCGCGCCCTCGCGCGCCAAGGCGTGGACGACCAGCTCGAGGCGTTCGGGGCGGTCGCCCCGGAACCCCTGATCCGCGTGCTCGTCGCCGTCTACCAGGGGCTGCTGCTGCAGGCGTCCTGGGACGACGGCTTGGACGTCGAGGCCTTCGTCGCCGTGGTCCGCGAGCTCGTGGATCAGACCACCGGCGCGCGGCGGACGTCGTAGAGGTCCCAGTCCAGCTGCCAGAACGCGTCGATGCCGTGCTCGCGGATGAACTTCCGCTCGGTGTCGTGCACCGGGTAGCAGCCCGCGATGCTGATCGGGGCGCCACCGATGTCGATCAGGGTGTACTGGTGCGCGTCGAGACCGGCCGGCGCCGAAACGGCGAACGCCGTCATCGACGACTCCGGCGCGATCGGCTGGCCGAAGTCGATCGTGTCGCCGTAGACGAACGGGCACGTGCCGCGCAGCTGCTCGGCCAGGTAACCGATGGCCAGCGCCCAGACCGGGTCGTCGGAGCGGACGCTGATCCACAGCTCCGGCCGCACGCCGTGCCAGTCCGGGTGGTCGGCCAGGGAGAGGCCGTAGGTCGCGCCGGTGAGGTAGCGCGGCTCGGGCTCGTCGGCGTAGACGAACGCGATGACGTCGTCGAGCCCGGGCTGCGTCGACGGGATGGGCTGCAGCCGGGGCGCGGCGGACCCGGTCAGGGTGTCGAGATGGGCGAGATACCGCTCGGCACGGCTCGGCATGGCGCGCAGCATACGGCCGGGCGGGCGCCGGCGTGGGTTATCCCGCTGGCCCGGGCGCGGCAAGATCGGGCAGGGTGGGGAGCATGCGAGTGCTCGTGATCGGCAGCGGAATCGGCGGCGCGGCGACGGCCTGGCACCTCGCGGGCCGCGGCGCGGAAGTGATCGTGGCGGACGCGGCCCGCCCGGGGACGGCGACCGAGGCCGGCGCCGGCATCGTCAGCCCCTGGGCCTCCCGCCGGGAGGACGCGGTGTACCCGCTCGCGGCGGCGGCCAGCCGGTACTACCGGGAATTCACCGCGGAGCTCGAAGGATCGTCGTTCGAGGTGGTCGGCGGAATGGTGGTCTCGGCCGACGACGCGGAGCTGGCGGAAGCGCACGAGCTGCTGACGTCGCGGGCGGCCGACGCGCCCGAGATCGGCGAGGTCCGGCGCCTCGACCCGGCGCAGGCCCGCGAGCTGTTCCCGGCACTGGCGCCCGGGTTGGGCGCGGTCCACCTGTCGGGCGCCGGCCGCGTCGACGGGCACGTGCTGCGCCGCGCCCTGCTGGCGGCGGCCGAACGCCGGGGCGCGAAGTTCACCGCGGGCGAGCTCGCCTTCCGCGCGGACGGCACGGTGGCGGGCCCGGACGGCCCGCTCGAAGCGGACAGCGTGGTGGTGGCGGCCGGCGCGTGGAGCCGCGAACTGCTGGCGCCGCTGGGGATCGACCTGCCGGTGACGCCGCACCGCGGCCAGATCAGCCACTTCGACCTGCCGGACACGGAAACGGCGGCCTGGCCGGTGGTCCTGCCCCGCGCCTCCAGCCACTACCTCCTGGCCTTCGGCGGCGGCCGGGTGGTGGCCGGGGCGACCCGCGAGGCGGAGTCGGGCTTCGACTACCGCGTCACGGCGGCCGGGCAGCGCGAGGTGCTGGAGAACGCGCTGGCGGTGGCCCCGGGCCTGGCGGACGCGACGCTCGCGGAGACCCGGGTCGGCTTCCGGCCGGGCACGCCGGACGGGCGCCCGGTGCTGGGCCTGATCAGGCCGGGCCTGGCGGTGGCGACGGGCTTCGGCGCGGGCGGGCTGACGAACGCGCCGTTCGCGGGAAAGCTGGTGGCGGCGGTGGCGTTGGGGGAGGACCCGGGCTTCGACCTGAGCCCGTTCGCGCCGGACCGGTTTTGAGGCCCCGTCAGCCCTCGGTGACCAGCTCCAGGGCGTGTTCGCCCGTGCGCTCGACCACCAGGCCCGCCTTGGTGATCACCTTCGCCAGCTGGTCCACAGTGGACGGCTCGGCGCGGGTGGCCGCCAGGACGTGGGCCAAGCGGCCCTTGTACGCCTTGTTGAAGTGGCTCACCGTCACGCGCTCGCCGCGGGCGTTCTCCGTCACCACGCGGACCGTCACCGCGTCCGGGCGCAGTTTTGCGAACGCCGAGTACGTTCCCGAGCGCAGGTCCACCACCAGGCCCTCCACCGCCTGCAGCACCGGCTCGAGGACCGGCTTCCACAGCCCGCGGACGGTGCCCAGCGCCGGCAGCGAGTTGCCGCCCGAGAGGCGGTACGCCGGGATCGGGTCGGTCGCCGACACCACGCCGAACAGCGACGATGTCACCGCCAGCCGCCGGTGGGCCTTCTCCAGGCCCGCCTTCGTGAAGCTCTTCACGTCCAGCGCGTCGTACAGGACGCCGGTGTAGCGGCGCAGCGCCGGCATCGTCGGGGACGTCCACAGCCGCGCGTTGCGCTCGACCTCGCCCGCCTGCCGCTCGGTGATGCCCAGTGCCGCGATGCTGGCCGGGACGTCGGCGGCCAGCTCGGCCAGTGCGTCGGCGAGCTTGGCGCGCGTCGGGTTGAGCTCGGGGAACGACAGCGCGCCCAGGTCGAGCGGGCCGCCGCGGCCGCCGTCGGCCTTGGTCTCGGATGGGGGGAGGAGCACCAGCACCCGCCGAGCCTAAATCGGGGTGCGGAGGCGCCGCCGCCCGGCCTAGCCTGCCGGGATGGACCTGACCTGGCGGCCGTTGACCCTCGGCGACGCTCCGGCCCTCGCCGGCCTGTACGCGGCGGCCGAAGCAGTCGACCGCACGGGTGACCACTTCAGCGCGGACGACCTCCGCGAGGAACTGGAAGGCCCCAACGTCGACCTGGCCCGCGCGACCGTCGGCGCCTGGGCGGGCGAGGAGCTCGTGGGCTACGGCCTGGTCCGCCGCCGCGACGCCGCCGACCCCGTGCACATGATCCGGCTCCAGTCGGTCGTGCACCCGGAGCACCGCGACGACGCCGTCGGCACTCACCTGGTCGAGTGGTTCGCGCGCACGAGCCGCGAGGTCCACGAGCGCGTCTTCCCGGGCGCACCGCTCGAACTGCACCACGGCAGCCACCAGAACGAGCGCTGGATCGCCGGCGTCCTCACCCGGGCGGGCTACACGCACGGCCGGACGATGGTCAACATGCGCGTCGGCCTCGCCGACCTGCCGGAACAGCCCCCGCTGCCGGACGGCTTCGAGGCGGTGCCCTTCGGCTTCGAGCACGACCTCGCCGCGCTCGACGCCCGCAACGACACCTTCGCCGGCCACTGGGGCAGCACGGTCTACGAGCCCGACGCCTGGCGCCACCTGGTCACCGGTTCGAAGGACTTCCGGCCGGAGCTGTCGTTCCTCGTCCTGGACGGCGAAAAGGTGCAGGCGTTCGTGCTGAGCCACCACTACGCGTCCGAAACCGAGGCGACGGGCATCCGCGAGCACTACGCCACCTGGGTGGGAACGAGGGCGGCGCTGCGCGGCCGCGGCGTGGCGTCCGGGTTGCTGGGGCACACGCTCCTGGCGGCGAAGAACGCGGGATTCGACCGGTCCGCCCTCAACGTCGACGTCGACAATGCGCACCGCGCGCTGGGTGTTTACGAACGGTGCGGATACCGCGTCGACGACGAATGGCACGTGTACGTGCTGTCCTGAAAATGGGACGCCCCACCGCCGATCGGGGAATGGACGGCATTCGTACCATCACGACATGAAGCCGACTTCCACCTCGCCTGGTTCGAGGGCATTGGCCGCTTCGCTGCGCGAAGTGCGGGTAGCGCGGGGAAAAGGGCTGCGCGAACTCGCCCGGATGGTCCGGATTCTGCCGCAGTTGTTGTCGGCGTGGGAAAAGGGACAACGGGTGCCGCAGCCGGAGGACGTGGCCAGGTTGCTCGGCGCGCTCCGGGTCGACGACGTGACGTATGACCGCATGATGCGCCTGGCCAGGCACGCCCGCGAAGACAACTGGCTGGATTCGAACCCGTCGGACCTGCCGCCCGCACTGAGCGGGATCGTGGAGTACGAGCGCACCGCCACCCGCATCACGAACTGGGAGCTCGCGATCGTGCCCGGCCTCCTGCAGACACCCGACTATGCGCGGGCGATCCTGACCAATTCGGAGATCGATCTGCCGCAAGCGGATGCCAGGCTGGTTGCGCGGTTGAACCGGCAGGAAATTCTCCAGAGGCCGGACCCGGTCCGGCTCGCTGCTTTGGTGGGCGAAATCGCGATCCGCGAAGAAATCGGCAGTGCCGAGGTGATGTCGGACCAGATGGATCATCTGCTGGCGATGATGAGGCGGCCGAACATCTCGCTCCGGATCGTGCCTGCGAACATCGGCTATCACCCTGGGCTGAACGGATCCTTCATCCTGTACGAATTCGGTTCCCTGCCGCCCATCGTGCACCTGGAGAACTCGCACGCCACCGCGTTCCTCAACGAGGATGATGTCGTCGGAAGCTACCGGAAACAGGCTAAGCTGTTGGCTGGCAAGGCACTGAGTGAAGACGACACCCGAGCCATGCTTCGGGAGGTCGCGCGATAGCCCGGGAGGCCTCGGCGTGATGAACATGGTTTGGCGCAAGTCGAGCTACAGCGGCGGTCAATCCAACTGCGTCGAGGTGAAGCTCGATCGCTCGGTCGGCATCCGGGACACGAAGGCCCGGGAGCGGGGCGAGCTGACCGTCTCCCGTGCCGCGTGGGCCGCCGCCGTCAGCTCTCTACGAGGTTGAGCAGCTCCTCACCCTCCAAGTACCTCCGCACCTGCTCCGCCGCGAGCTTCTTCGCGCGCGGATAAAACGACGCCGACCCGCCCGCGATGTGCGGGGTGATGACCACCCCCGGCACCGTCCACAGTGGATGGTCTGCGGGCAGTGGCTCCGGGTCGACGACGTCGAGTCCCGCGCGCAGGCGTCCGGTGCGGGTCTCCGCCAGGAGGGCGTCCGTGTCGATCGCCGTGCCGCGGCCGACGTTGATCACCAGGGCGTCGTCGGGCAGCGCCGCCAGCTCGCCGTCGCCGATGAGGCCCCGCGTTGCCGGGGTGTCGGGCAGGATCAGCACGACGATGTCGGCCTCGGGCAGCAGCGCGGGCAGCTCGGCGACGCCGTGGACGCCTTCGGCCGGGCGCGGGCGGCTCGCCACCCTCGTCACCACGGCCTCGGCGGCGACCAGCTGGCGTTCGACGGCCTGCCCGATCGAGCCGTACCCGACCAGGAGCACCCGGCTGTCGGCCAGCGACCGCGTGTGCTCACGGACCCACGCGCCGCGCGCCTGCTGCGCGAACCAGCGCGGCAGGTCCCGCTGCGCCGCGTGGATGAGCGCGAGCGCGTGCTCGGCGACGCTCAGGTCGTGCAGCCCGCGCCCGTTGGCCAGCCGGACGCCTTCGGGTAGCAGCGGCACGAGCGCTTCGACGCCGGCCGACAGCGACTGCACGACCCGCAGCGACGGCAGCTGCCTGATCAGCTTCGGCGGCTCCGGCCCGCGGTCGTAGGGCAGCACGTAGAACTCGACTTCGCCGAGCTCGGCCGGGGGCGCGCCGACGCCGTCGTAGTAGGCGACACCGACCCCTTCCGGCACGTCGATGTCGGTCCACGGCAGCAGTACGCGAGCACTCATGCCGCCTTTCTACCGCTAGTGCACCGCCGCGGCCGCGTGGGGCGACGGTGGTCACCTCGAGGTGGCCGCGAACGACGAATCCCCACGATCCCTTTGCCGTGTGACACGAATTCCGTGCTCGGAATCCGGCAATTTTCCATATTCGCCGAATGCGGAAAAAACTGATACGCAGCGAAGCCGCGGAACGATATCGAGTGCGTGCGGGTCCGCGGAGCCGCACGCGCAGTTGCCGGCGGTGGGTCGGGAGGGCCTGTGACCGTTTCCCAGTTTCGTCTGTTCGTCCGGGTTGCTCCGTGGCTGCTCATGGCCCTCGCGGCCGCGACGGCCGTCCGGATCGGACTGTCGGTGGACCAGGGGCTCGCCGCCCTTTCCGACACCCGGATCTACCACGCCGGCGTGCTCGCCTGGCTGGACGGAAAAGACCTCTACAACATCGTGCTCTCGACCGAGGCGCATCCGGGGACCTACACGTACCCGCCGTTTTCCCTGCTGCCGTTCGGGCTGGTGCTGGGCTGGTACCGGCTGGGCGCGTTCGTGTTCACCGCGGGCACCGCCGCGGCACTGTTCCACATCCACCTGCTCGTCCTGGCCCGGACGCGCCCGGCGCTGCCGCACCGGCCCCTGATCGCCGCCGTCGGGACCGTCGGCGCGCTGCAGCTCGAGCCGCTGATCCACACGCTCTACTGGGGCCAGGTCAACGTCTTCCTGCTGTGGCTCGTCGCGCTCGACTGCCTGCACCGCAACCCCCGCTGGCCACGCGGCGTGCTCGTCGGCATCGCGGCCGGGATCAAGCTGACGCCGCTGGTGTTCGTGCTGTTCTTCCTGTTCGGCAAGCAGGTCCGCCCCGCATTGGTCGCCGTCGCGAGCTTCGCCGCCTGCACCGGCCTGGCCTGGGCGGTGGCACCACACGAGTCGGCGTTCTACTGGACGCGGGCGGTGTGGGACCCGGCGCGGATCGGCAACGTCGCCCTGCCCGGCAACCAGTCCTTGCGCGGCTTCGCGGCCCGGCTGGTCCCGCCGCCGGACACCCTGCTGCTGTGGGCGGCACTGGTCGCGGCGGCGGTCGCACTCGCCGCTGTGGTCGTCCTCCGCTTCCGGCGGGCCGGCAGCGACGTACCCGCCTGGCTGGCGACGGCCGCGCTCGGCACGCTGGTTTCGCCGATGTCGTGGACGCACCACTGGGTGTGGTTCGCCCCGCTGCTCGTGGCCGCGGCGGTGTGGGCGGGCCGGGTGCCGTGGGCGGCGGTGCCGGCCCTGGCCGTCGTCGGCGCGGTGGCCGTGTTCGCCCCGGCGGAGCTGTTCCCGGCGAGCCCGGGTGCGCCGTGGTGGACGCACGTGCTCGGGGAGAGTTACGTGGTCACCGGTTTCCTGGTGCTCTTGGCGTTCGCGGTGCTGCCGCGCCGGCTGCTGCCGCGCGGGCAACCGGTGCCGGCCGCACCGGACGCCTCCGGGTGGACGGAAACCGGAGACCACCGACCCGCCGAGCCGGTCCCAACCGGGCACGGCGGAACCTGACAGCCGCGCCCGGCGCCGTTCCCACCGCCCCAGGTCACTCGGTCCGGCGGCCTGCCCGGTCGGGCTTGCCGGGTGGGTGGCGGTGTTGCCGGGTGTGGTTGGGTCGCTGGCTCGGTCGGCCTTGTCCGGCTCGGGTGCCGTTGTCGCCGGGTGTGGTTGGGTCGCTGGCTCGGTCGGCCTGTCCGGCTCGGGTGTGGTTGTTGCCGGGTGTGGTTGGGTCGCTGGCTCGGCCGCCTTGTCCGGCTCGGGTGCCCGTTGTCGCCCGGCGTGGTCGGGTCGCCGGCTCGGTCGGCCTGTCCGGCTCGGGTGCGGTTGTTGCCGGGTGTGGTTGGGTCGCTTGCCCGGCCGCCCTGCCCGGCTCGGGTGCCGGTGCCGCCATGCCCGAGCCCCGCACCCGCCCTGGCCTGCCCGGAGCGCCGGCCCCAGCGCCGACCCCTCAGCACACTCCCTCAGCGCACCTCCTCGATGAACCTCCTCAATGAACCTCCGCCGCCACCTCAGTGCACCGCCGCCGACACGCAGAACTCGTTGCCCTCCGGGTCCGCGAGCACCGTCCACGCCAGGCCCGGCACCTCGTGCTCCGCCACCTCCTTCGCACCCAGCCCCACCAGCCGCTTCACCTCGGCCTCGCGATCTTCGCCGCCGAAGTCCACGTGCACCCGGTTCTTCCCGGCCCGCGGCTCCGGTACCCGCTGCAGCCCCACTCTCAGCCCGCCGGCCGGTGGCGGTGCCAGCACCACGAACTCGCCGTGGTCCTGCGCCACCTCCGTGCCCAGTGCCGCCGTCCAGAACTCCGCCATGACCTTCGGGTCCGCGCAGTCGATCGTGATCATGCCCATGTGGATCGCCATGCCCCCGACGCTAGCGGGCACCACCGACAAAACCGGGCCGCCGAGTAACCCGTTGGAGTCACGGCCGGGGTATTGACTACCCTGAGCGGGACTTTCACACCCGCCCGGCGCAGGGAGCCCCGCAGTGATCACCAGGACTTCGTCGTTGTTCCTTCGCACGTTGCGCGAGGATCCGGCGGACGCCGAGGTACCGAGCCACCGGCTCCTGGTACGCGCCGGCTACGTCCGCCGGGTCGCCCCGGGCGGGTACTCCTGGCTGCCCCTCGGCCTGCGCGTGCTGCGCCGCATCGAGGCCGTCGTGCGCGAGGAGATGAACGCCATCGGCGCGCAGGAGATCCAGTTCCCCGCGCTGCTGCCGAAGGAGCCCTACGAGGCCACCGGCCGCTGGACCGAGTACGGCGACGGCCTCTTCCGCCTCAAGGACCGCAAGGGCGCCGACTACCTGCTCGGCCCGACGCACGAGGAGCTGTTCGCCCTCACCGTCAAGGGCGAGTACAGCTCGTACCGCGACTACCCGGTCACGCTGTACCAGATCCAGACCAAGTACCGCGACGAAGCGCGCCCCCGCGCCGGCATCCTGCGCGGCCGCGAGTTCGTCATGAAGGACTCCTACTCCTTCGACCTCGACGACGACGGCCTCGCGCGCTCCTACCAGGCCCACCGCGACGCCTACACGAAGCTGTTCGACCGGCTCGGCCTCGAGTACGTCGTCGTGAAGGCGACGTCGGGTGCCATGGGCGGCTCGGCGTCCGAGGAGTTCCTCGCGGTCGCCGAGACGGGCGAAGACACCTACGTCCGCAGCACCGAGTCCGGCTACGCCG
Organism: Amycolatopsis sp. NPDC004747; assembly: GCF_053601335.1. Lineage (NCBI taxonomy): Bacteria > Bacillati > Actinomycetota > Actinomycetes > Pseudonocardiales > Pseudonocardiaceae > Amycolatopsis > Amycolatopsis sp. NPDC004747. The sequence goes on from NZ_JBSGBQ010000018.1 coordinate 149,391, forward strand.
CGAACGTCGAAGCCGTCGTCACGCCCGCGCCGCCCGCCCAGCCCCTCGAGGGCCGCCCCGAGGCGCAGGTGCACCACACGCCGAACACGCCGACCATCGAAACGCTGGTCGACTTCCTGAACAAGGCCGACCTGGGCCGCACGTTCACCGCCGCGGACACGCTGAAGAACGTCATGCTCAAGACGCGCCGGCCGGGTTCGGACGAGTGGGAGCTCGTCTGCGTCGCCGTCCCGGGCGACCGCGAAGTGGACATGAAGCGCCTCGAAGCGTCGCTGGAGCCGGCCGAGGTCGCGCTGCTCGACGAGGCCGACTTCGCGAAGAACCCGTTCCTGGTCAAGGGCTACATCGGCCCGAAGGCGCTGCAGGACAACGGCGTGCGCTACCTCGCCGACCCGCGGATCGTCCCCGGCACCGCCTGGGTCACCGGGGCCGACAAGGTCGACCACCACGTCGTCGACCTGCTGGCCGGCCGCGACTTCACCCCGGACGGCACCGTCGAGGCCGCCGAGGTTCGCGAAGGCGACGCGTCGCCGGACGGGCACGGCACCCTGGTCGCCGCGCGCGGCATCGAGATCGGGCACATCTTCCAGCTCGGCCGCAAGTACACCGACGCCTTCGAGGTCGACGCGCTCGGCCCGGACTCGAAGCCGATCCGGATCACCATGGGGTCCTACGGCGTCGGCGTCTCGCGGCTGGTCGGCGTGCTCGCCGAGCAGAACCACGACGACCTCGGCCTGATCTGGCCGCGGGTGGTGTCGCCGTTCGACGTGCACATCGTCATCGCGGGCAAGGACGAGACGGTCGCGGCCGGCGCCGAGAAGATCGCCGCCGAGCTGGACGCGGCCGGCGTCGAGGTCATCCTCGACGACCGCAAGGCGACCCCGGGCGTCAAGTTCGCCGACGCCGAGCTGGTCGGCGTGCCGACCATCCTGGTGGTCGGGCGCGGCCTGGCCAACGGCGTCGTCGAGGTCAAGGACCGGCGCACGGGCGAGCGCGAGGAGATCGCGGTCGACGCCGTCGTCGAGCACCTGGTCAAGCTCGTCCGGAGCTGACATGAGCCGGCGTTCCGAGGATGCGACGCCGGGCTATGAGGACAACGCGGCGCTTCGCGGGTTTGGCGGTTACGAACCCGCGGACGCGCCGCGCGCTCAGCCGAAGCGCATCCGCCCGAAGCTGAAGCCGCTGAAGTGGCGGCGGGCGCCGTGGTTCGGCCTGGTGTTCATCGCCCTGGTCGCGGGCGTGCTGAACGCGCTCGGCGTCGGCAAGCAGCACCCGGCGTCGTCTTCGCCGCCACCCGCGCCGCTCGTGGTGACGCCGTCGCCGCGCGCGGCGGTGCCGGTGGTGGTCGAGGGCTGGCAGTCCGTCGCGGGTCGCGACGGCTCGTACGCCTACGACGTCCCGCCGAACTGGGAGCCGGCGCCCGGCACGCAGCACGGCTGGGCGGGGATCAGGCTGATCACGAGCGCGTTCCTGGGCAAGGACTCGTGCGGTACCGGCGAAGCCGGCGGCGCGGGGGTCGCGACCGAACCACTGGAAGACATCGACGCGGCCGCGCGCAAGGCCGCGGCGGACGTGGCATCGGGTGCCTACGGCGGAACACCGCAGGTGAGCACGAGCGTGAACGCGCAGGTCGCGAAGGCCGACGGCACCACGGTCGCGGCCCGGGTCGTGGTCGCCGAAGTGGCGGGCACGCACACGGGCGGATGCGCGACCAAGCACGCGCTGGTGGTGGCGATGGGCTTCGGCGACGGCTCGGGCGCGTCGGGGGTGGTGGTGGCGTACGCGGACACCGACCGGGCGGGACCTTCGGTGCGCGAGGACCTGGAGCGGATCGTGCGCAGCTTCCGGTTCGTCCCGGCGAAGGACCGCGGCACGACCACTCCGCCGCCCACCACCTTCCGCTGAGCACCGGACCGGTCGGGGAAACCCCGGTCCGGCGCTCAGCTCGGCGAGCGCGGAACCAGGCTCACCGGGCCCGTTCCGGTGCTGCCGCGCCCTCGCCGGCCAAGCCGAAGCCGATGACGCGGTCGGGGTGGATGCGGATCAGTTCGGGCGAGAATCCCGGCCGGAGCGGTTCGGCGCCGGTGATCGTTTCCGCGCGCCCCCGGATTTCCAGGCAGCGCACGCGCCACGGCTGGTAGGAGGCGATGTCGTCGACGACGAAGGCCACCTGGTCGTTGCCGGCCAGGTTGCGGAACTTGCGACTCGCACCCAGGCTGTGCCCGCCGATGTCGATGGTGCCGAGTTCGGCGTTGTAGCGGAAGGTGACCGGGTTGTTCTGGGGAGCGCCATGCCGGTCCACTGTGGCCAGCCGCCCCAAGGTCTGGCTGGTGAGGTACCCGACGTGTTCCGGGGTGAGCGTCATCGCTGATCTTCCTGTTCTTCCGGTCCGCCGAGGGCGCGCAGAATCCTCTGCAGGCCGTCGCGGTAGCGGTTCTCGAATTCGGGTTCGCCGGGGTGGACACCGAACAGCCGGTGGGTGATCTCGGCGAAGACGACGGGGGCGGCGACCGCGCCGAGCAGGACGAGCTGCAGGGTGGCCGGGTCGAGTTCGGGGTGGAGTTCCCCGTCTTCCTGACGGCGGCGCAGGCCGTCGGCGTCGGGGTGGTCGGTGCCGGTGCTCGCGTCGGGCGTGCCTTGTCCGGCGCCGGCGAGCCCTCGCCAGGCCAGCAGCCGCATCGGCCGCGGGTCGCTCAACGCGTCGTGCAGGTAGCGCGCCAGGCTCTCGCTCAGCGGCAGATCGGGTTCGGCGAACCCGTCGCGGCGGTGCAGCCAAGCGCGTTGCACCGCCCGGTACAGGTCCTCCTTGCCGCCGAAGTGGTAGGCGATGAGGTCCTTGCTGACCCCGGCCCGCTCGGCGATGTCCCGTACCCGCGCCCCGGCGAAGCCCTTTTCGGAGAACTCCTGCAATGCCGCCTCGAGCAACGCTGCCCGGGTGCGCTCCCCATCGACCAGTCGCTCCTCCGGCGCGGGGGCACGCCGCCGGGTCGAGCCACCTGCACTCATAGACGAGAGTATAACCATGCTAGACAACTGTCTGACAAGGATCGACCATTGTCGAGGACGTCGGCGACCGAGCTGCCGGTGCCGGGCAGGCACCTACCGCCGATCGCCGGAATTCGGCAGGCTGTGTCCCCATGACGGGTGGGGATGCGGAGAGACGGCTCCGGCGGATCAGAGGTGTCGCGTTCGGGGTGCTGGCCATTTCCGGCGTGCTGCTCCTCTTCGGACCGTTGCTGGCCAAGGCCTGGAGCTGGCTGGTCGAGCCGCGGGATCCGGACTGGTGGGGCGCTTCCGGCCAGTGGGTCGGCGGCATCGGCACGATCGGCGCCGTCGTGGTGGCGCTGTGGATCGCCATCCGGGACGGCCGGATCGCGCAGGCGGACCGGCGGGAACGGGACCTGCGCGAACGGCAGGAACAGGCCGCGAAGGTCACCGCCTGGATCGAGTACGCCGGTGACCACGGCTACATGGTCGTCTCCAACGCGAACGCCGAAGCGGTCAACCACGTCGTCGTCTCGTTCGACCTCGTGCACAACCTGCCGATGACCGGGTCGACGCTGCACCGCGGGCCGGACATCGAGGACGACGAATACCTCTACGCGATCCTGCCGCCCGGGAAGTGGCGGATGCCGATCCGCGAGGAGTGGCAGCGGCCGGGCATGACGCCCGGGGTGATGCTCGCCTTCACCGACTCGCGGAACGGCCACTGGCTCCGCCTGACCGACGGGCGGCTGATCCCGAAGGACCAGAACGTGGTCACCCGGCGGAAGATCCGGTTCCCGCAGCGGATCAGCGTGCCCGAGAGCTACTGACCAGCTTCGCCAGCTGCCGCAGCCGGACGTCCGGCAGGTAGGCGCGGCCGAGCGCCAGGCCGATGCGCGGGAGATCGGCTTCGTCGCGGAACGCCAGGTACAGCGGGACGTGCCGGGGCTGGAACTTCGCCTTGAACGCGTGCAGGGAACGGAATCCGTAGTACGGCTCCATCACGCGGCCCAGCGACTCCAGTGCCCGGTCCACCGGGCGCGCCGGGGACCCGTCGCCGCTGCGGGCCAGGGGAGCGCCCGAGAGCGAGACGAACCGGGCGCCTTCGTCGCGGAACGCCAGGCAGGCCGAGGCGATGAGGAACTCCATCACCGGGCGGAAGCCGTGGGCGCTGCGGCGCATGATGTCCAGCGTCCAGCCGCCGATCTTGCCGGCGCCGGTGTGGACCGGCAGCCACGACGTCACGCCGTGGACCGTGCCCTCCGCGTCGACCGCCAGGCCGACCCGGGTCGCCGGGTCCATCGCCTCGTCGAGACCGCCGAGGGTGAAGCCCATCTCCGGCATCGCCTTGCCGGACATCCACTCCTCCGACAGCGCCCGCACCTGGGCCAGGATCGGCTCGGGCTGGTCGGCCAGGCGGACCAGCCGGAACTCGATCTCCTGCTTGGCCGCCTTGTTCAGCGCCGAGCGGACGTCCTGCCACGCCTTGCCGCGGAACTCGAGGCCGTCGAGGTCGAGCACGTTGTCCTCGGCCACCTGGACGCTCTGCCAGCCCAGCTCGCGCGTCGCCGCGACGGTGGCTTCGGTCGCCGAGAACACGCACGGCACCAGCGCGGAGTTCTCGCACATCGCGGCGAACTCGGTGACCGTGGCCGCCGCGGTGCCGTCCGGGGCGATCGGGTCGCCGAGGGCGACCGCGACCCCCGCGTGGCGGCGGTAGGCGAGGTACGAGCGGCCGTCCGCCCGGACGAAGTAGGTGTTGCGCGGCCAGGTCGTCATCCACGACAGCGTGCTGCCGCCGTGGCGCCCCAGCAGGCTGCGGGCCAGCGCCGGTCCCGGACCCTGCGCGTGCCGCCGCAGCCGGCGCCGCGATGGCACGCGGAAAGCGTGCCGCGCGGCGATCAGGACGGCCAGCTCGACCGTCCACAGGAGATTGTCCACGAAGAACAGCGGCAGGCCGTCCATGTCGTAGTCGCCGCCGAAGACGTCGGCCAGGCCGATGAGCGTCGCGACGGCGAGCCCTTGCAGCGTCACGAAAGCCGACAGCCCGACCGCCCAGCGCCACGCGACGCGGCCGCCCTTGCGCAGCTCGTTGAGCATCGGCACCACCAGCAGCACCAGGACCGCGAGCTCCGGTGCCGACAGCGAAACGCCGTCGTCGGAGCCGAACGGGCCGTCGCCGGGCACCAGGAACATGACGATTTCGGCGATGGTGAGCAGCAGCAGGCCGGCCACGGCCAGCACCCGCCACTCGCGCAGGTTCGGCGCCGCCTGGGCGCCCGCCCGCCGCGCGCCGACCAGGCGCTTGCCGAGCGGAAGCGCCAGCAGCAGCGCGAAGAAGTGCACGAGATCGGCGAGCGTGCCGACGTAGACGATCGCGACCCCGGCGTACACGCAGAGCCCGGCCCGCAGCCGCAGCGCCCATGGCGGCCGCAGCGTCGCGGTGGCGATCGCCATCGCGGCGAGCGCGCCGCCGGAGAACCCGACGTCGAGGCTGCCCGCGACCCGCTCGGCCCACAGCCAGCCGGAGTTGCGGGACAGCGCGAGGAACTGGGTCGCGACGAGCACCGAGACCAGCTGGCCGCCGATGGTCACGGCCATCGCGCGCCGCGTCCCGAGCTTCCACTCGGCGAAGCCGGCGAAGAGCGCGAAGCTGCCGACCATCGGGAGGTAGTACCACGGGATGACGGCGAAGAACGGCCCGGTGAGCATGGTCCACCACCGGCCGGCCTCCAGCGACGGCAGCCCGTAGGCGACGAACGGGTAGGCCGCGCGGTCTTCGGCGGCGTTCCACAGCGCCCCGGTCGCGACGGCCAGCACCAGCATCGCGAGCGTGACACCGCTGGTGAACGGCAACCGCTGCCTGAGGATCGCCACCGTGCCCCGGATGCGTCCCCCTCCGGCGGGCTTGGCCGCCGCCCCTGCTTCAGTCATGGGGAGAGTCTGTCGAGTTCCCGACACAGCGGACATCGGGCAAGGGAACGAGATTTCCCCTAGGGGTGTCGTCCTTTCGGCTGAGGGATCGCCCCACCCCAGGAGGATGCGCGCTGGTCAGCGAGGCAGCCGAAGGGCCGGCGACGTGGAGGAATCTCCGGTCGTCGGCCCTTCGGTTCCGCGAGCCGATCCTGGTGCTGGCCCGGTTCGCGGACCTGCACTAACCGAGCTTTCGCCAGTTGCGCTTGAGAGACAGGGCAGCGTAGGCGAAGAGCACTGCCACCACCCCCGCCAGGACAATGGTCGGGACGTTCCGCCAGACCAGGGCCAACACGAGCAGGGTGATCAGCAGCATCCCGCCGATCAGCAGGAATATCGCGCCTGTCGCCTTACTCATCGTGGGTGCGTCTCCTCTTGTCCGGCTGATTCGTCACGTGCAGTTGAGGACCGTGTTGCTGATGGCGGTCACGGTGGCGACGGTCGACCCCACGGCCAGGCCGGCCGTGATACCGGCGGTGGCAGCGCTGGTGACGTAGGTGGCCGCCGTCCCCAGCAAGCCGATTATCGACGCGGCGCCGGCCTTGACGCACCCCGACGAGACCGTGCCGGTGGGGTCGGTGCGGTTGAGCGGGTCGCCTTGGCCGTATGCGTAGGTGTTGTACTCCTGTCCGGTGGGATCGGGTTGGGTGAAGCGGGCGTAGGCGGGGTTGTAGTGCCGGTACCCGGTGAGGTACTCGCTGCCGGCGAGCTGGAAGGTGCCGAGCCAGCGGAGCCGGTTGGCCGAGCCCGCCGGGCCGGTGATGCCGGTGTTGAACCCGTAGGGCGTGTAGGTGTAGCCGGCGGTCACCGCGCCGGTGTCGTCGACCAGGGCGAGGACACTGCCCTGGTAGTCGGTGATGGCGTTGTGGTGCTTGCCCGCGGCGTCGGTGAGGCCGGTGAGGGTGCCGTCGACGTCGTGGGCGTAGGTGGTGGTGGCGCCGTTGTCCACGGTCCGGGAAATGCCCAGTGCGGTGCGGGTGAAAACGTGCGTGACGTCGCTCGACCCGACCCGCTCGGTGATCGAAGCGGGCTGCGTCTGGTCCAGGGTGTCGTAACCGGCGGTGAACAGCGTGCCGGAACTCGACGTGACCGACGTCCGCTGGTTGGTGTCGCTGTAGTGGGCCTCGCCACCGGGGTTGGTGGTGGTGAGGTTGCCGGCGCCGTCGTAGCCGACGGTGATGGTGTCGATCTTGGTCATCTGGTTGGCGTCGTTGACGGTGTAGGTGCGGCCGTCGCCGGCGGTGAGGTTGCCGGCGTTGTCGTAGGCGTAGGTGCGGGTGCCGGCCTTGGTGAGCCTGCCGAAGCCGTCGTAGCTGTTGTCGGCGGTGCCGGTGGAATCGGTGCGGGACTGCACCTGGCCGGTGTCGCTGCCGTCGGGACGGGTGTAGCGGTAGCCGGTCGACAGCAGCGTCGTGCCGGCCGGGTTCTTGACCGTGAGGCTCGTCTGGCGCCCGGACTTGTCGAGGCCGATGGTCTGGGTGCTGCCGCCGGGCAGGGTGGCCGAGGTGCGGTGGTCGGCGTTGTCGTAGCCGTAGGTGGTGGTCGTGTTCGCCTGGTCCTTGACCGAGGTCAGCCGGTCGGCGGCGTCGTAGCCGTAGTAGGTCCAGCCGGTCGGGTCGTCGACCGCGGTGACGTTCCCGGCCCGGTCGTAGTGGTAGGTCGCGGTCTGGGCGGCGGTGCCTGCGGTGCGCACGACCCGGGTGAGCAGACGGCGTTCGTAGCTGTTGGTGAAGGCGGCCCCGGCGGTGCGGGCGGTGATGCGGTTGCCGGTCGGGTCGTAGGTGTAGGCGGCGAGCCCGGTGCCGTCGGCCTTGGCGACGGAGACGACGTGGTCGAGCTTGTCGTAGCCGTAGACCAGTTTGACGCCGTTGCCGTCGGTGACGCCGGCCACCCGTGAGAGCGAGTCGTAGGTGTAGGTGGTCGGTTTCAGCGGCAGCGGCGGGGTGAGCGTGGTCAGGTTTCCCGCGGTGTCGTAGCCGTAGCCGGTGACGTGCCCGTTGCCGTCGGTGGCGGTGGTGACCAGGCCGGTGGTGTAGGTGTACTTGGCGACGTCGGCGTTGAGCCCGTCGGAGTGCACCTTGGTGACGTTGCCCGCGTTGTCGTAGGTGTTGCTGACCTTGTTGCCGGAGAAATCGGCGATCGTGGTGGGCAGGTGGGGGTGGGCGGTGTCGGTGTAGCCGGCCGTCATCGACGCGCCGGTGGGGAGCTTGGCGCCCTTGAGGTTGTTGAGCGGGTCGTAGTCGTAGGTGATCGAGTTGCCGGTCGCGTCGGTCAGGGAGTTCACGTCACCGTGGGCCGACCAGCCCTGCGTCCGGGAGTGCCCGAGTGCGTCGGTGGCCTTGGTCTGGCGGCCGCCGCTGTCGAAGGTGTAGGTGCTCTTGTGCCCGTTCGGGTCGGTGACCGTCGTCGTGCCGGAGCCGTAGGCGTAGCCGGTGACACTGGCGACGCCGTCGTAGTTCGGCTCGGCCACCTGGGTCACGCGGCCGCCGGCGTCGTAGGACAGCGTGTAGACCCGCCCCAGCGTGGTGGTCAGCGTCGTGATCCGGCCGTCGGCGTCCAGCCCGAAGCTCATGCTGTCGCCGTTGCGGTTGGTGATCTTCGTGAGGTGACCGCTGCCGTCGTAGCCGTAGCCACCGGCCGTCAGGCCCGCCGGATCGGTGATCGTGGAGATGCGGCTGCCCGTGTAGGCGGCGGTCGTCACCCGGCCCTGGGTGTCGGTGATCGACGCCAGCGTGCCGTCGGAAGCGTTGTAGCGGTAGGTGATCGTGTGCCCGTTGCGGTCGGCTTCCGAGAACAGCCGCCCGTCCCCGGTGAACACCTTCGTTTCGCCCGAGCTGTCCTGCGAGAGCGCGTACTTGCCGTCCGGGAGCTTGGTCATCGTGGTGTGCATGCCGTCCGGCGGGGTGTAGCTGCCGTCGTCGTTCTTCGTGAACTCCGCGCAGTACCCGCTCGGGTCGTAGTACACGACCCGCCGGTCCGGGTCGGGGTAGATGACGAGCTTGACGTCCGGGCCGCCGGAGATCGTCCAGAACGTCCCGAACACCCCGCCCCGGGTGAGGTTGGCGCTGTTGTAGACGGCGTCGACCGACAGGTTCAGGCCGGTGCCCTTGACTGTCAGCGCCCGGTCGGTGATGAGCGCGTTGCCGCTGTAGCGGTTGACCAGCAACTCGGTGCGGTCCGAGATCGCGTACCGGTCCATCGCGAACCACGGCTGGGTGCCCGACTGGGTCGTGTCGCACACCAGCGACTGGACCGACGCCCCCGATCTCGGCGCCGGTCTCACCGGCACCTGGTCGGCCGTGACCCCGGTCGGCGTGCGGTTCACCTGCGCCGGCGGCGTCCACGAGACCGGCAGCGGCACACCGCCCTGGCCGGACCGCGGGGCGGCCGACGCGGTGGCCGGAACCGCGGCGATCAGTGCTCCGGCGGAAAATAACGTGATCGTGCGCAGCACAAAGTGCCGCAACGATTTCCGTTGCATAATAAGGTGAATCTCCCCTCGGAACCGATGGTCCCACCCCCTGGCGACACACTGCCGCCAGACCTTGCGAATTTATGACCATCGATCACGGGGCCGCGAGCCGGGAAGGTCCGGACCACTCGAACGTTCTAACGCCGACCGCGCGGATTGCTCCGGTCGGCGGATCGATCAGCCGAAGACCGCGCGCCGGACCGCCTCGGTGTCGGTCAGGTCGGGCAGCACGGTGTGCGCACCCTCGGCCAGCAGTTCCTCGGCGGAGTAGTGCCCGGTGGCCACGGCGACGGACACCGCGCCGTTGGCCACCGCGGCCCGGACGTCGTTCGGCGTGTCGCCGATGACGACCACGGCGTCGGGCCCGAATTCGGTGCCGTGCTTGGCCTCCGCCAGCCCGACCGCGTGCGGGACCAGGTCCGGGCGGTGCACCGAGAGCGTGCCGTAGCCGCCGATCTCCAGGTCGAGGTGCTCGTCGAGGCCGAAGGGGGCGAGCTTGTGCCGCGAGATCTCCGGGAGGTTGCCGGTGACGAGCGTCTGCACGACGTCCCCGCCGGCGGCGAACGCGCTCAGCGCCTCGGCCGCACCCGGCAGCGCGCGGGCGGTCTCCGCGAACGTGTGCCGGTGGCGCTCCGACTCCGCCACCAGGGCCTGGAACAGCGCCTGGACCGTCTCTTCCGCGGCTTCGAAGCCGTTCGCGGTGAGCAGGTCGGTCGTCGTCGCGCGTTCCGTGCGGCCGCCGAACACCGGGTGCACGCGCAGGGTCGCCCCGGTCGCGGCGGTGAACGCGGTCCCATACCAAGCGGCGCCCAGTTCGGAGAAGTCCACGAGCGTGTGGTCGATGTCCCAGAGCACCAGCCGCTTCTTCTCCATCCATGCCCCCGCCGCCACCCTCAACGGAGGCGCTTCGCGCCCAGTCTTTCCCATGAGTCCGAGGCTACCGGGCCCATTATTCAACGCTTGTTGACTTCCGGGCGGCCGGGTCGTACTTTGAGACGTAATTCAACAAGTGGCGAATAAGTGGAGGCAGTGATGACCCGTCCCGCAGGGGCGCTCGCCCTGGTCGCCGCCCTGGCCGGCGCGCTGGTGGCGGTGGTGCTCGGATTCCTCACCTTCGGCGCGCAGGCCACCGTCGCGCCCGACGGCGTCCCGGTCGCCGTCGCCGCACCGCCGGAGATCGCGCAGCGCATCGCCGCGCACGGCGGCGGCCAGCTCGCCTGGACCGTCGCGCCGCCGTCCGGGGCGCGGCAGCTGCTGGAAGACAAGAAGGTCTACGGCGTGCTCGAACTCGGGCCGGGACCGTCCGCGACCGTCGTGACGTCCGGCGCGGTCAACCCGGCGGGCACCCAGGTCGCGCAGCAGGCGCTGACCGGCGCCGCGACCGCGCTGGCCGGCCCGCCGAAGCAGGAGGTGCTGCACCCGGTGGGGCTCGCGGGCCGGGTCGCGCCGCTGGCCGCGAGCGCGCTGGCCTGGATCGGGGCGCTCGTCGCGGGACTCGCCTTGGTGCAGCTCGCGAGGCGAACCGGCCGGACGGTCGGGGCCGGCGCGCGGTTCCTGCAGGTCACCGGGGCCGGCGTGCTGATCACGGCGGTGGTGGCCGGGTTCTTCGCGCTGTGGGACTCGTCGCTGCCGTTGACCGCGGACGTGCTCGGCTTCGTCTTCCTCGCCGCCACGGCGTTCGCGGCGCTGCAGGCCGGGCTGCTGCGCCTGCTGGGCCTGCGCGCGATGGCCGTCCTCGCACCGCTGTACCTGGTCGCGCCCGCGGTGGCCGGCCAGGTGCCGGAGCTGCTGAACCCGGCCTACCGCGCGCTGCTGTGGTCGTGGACGCCGTTCCGGTTCTCGACCGAAGGCCTGCGGAGCCTGCTGCAGGGCGTGCCGGACGCGCCGGACGTGACGACCGCGCTGTGGGTGCTCGGCGCCCTGCTGGCCGCGGGCCTGGTGGTGACGCTGTGGCCGGCCCGCTCAGCCCGCCAGGAGGCTGAAGCGCACCTTGCGGACGGGGTTGTCGAGGTTGGTGTCCACTAGGCAGATCGACTGCCAGGTGCCCAGTGCCAGGACGCCGCCGAGCACCGGGACCGTCGCGTAGGGCGGCACCAGCGCCGGGAGCACGTGGTCACGGCCGTGACCCGGGCTCCCGTGCCGGTGCCGCCAGCGGCCGTCGCGGGGGAGGAGCTCGTCGAGCGCGGTCAGCAGGTCCTCGTCGCTGCCGGCGCCGGTTTCCAGGACGGCCAGCCCGGCGGTGGCGTGCGGGACCCAGACGTGCAGCAGCCCGTCGGTCGCGTCGGCGTCGCGCAGGAAGGCCTCGGCTTCGTGGGTGAGGTCGTGGACGACGGCTCCGGAGCCGGTGCGGACCTCGATCTCGGTGGAGTACATGCGGCCCAGCCTAGGCTCAGGATTCGAGGTAGCGCAGCACCGCGAGCACCCGGCGGTTGTCCCCTTCGGACGGTGACAGGCCGAGCTTGCCGAAGATCGACGTCACGTACTTCTCCACCGAGCCGGGCGAAAGGAACAGCCCCGACGCGATCGCGGAGTTCGACCGGCCTTCCGCCATCAGGCCGAGCACTTCGCGTTCCCGCGGGGTGAGCCCGCCGAGGGCGTCGGTCCGGCGCGTGGCCGAGAACAGCTGGCTGACGACTTCGGGGTCGAGGACGGTCTCGCCGTCCGCGACCCGGCGCAGTGCGTCGAGGAAGTCCGAAACCTCGGCGACGCGGTCCTTGAGCAGGTAGCCGACGCCGCCCGCGCGGTCGGCGAGCAGCTGGGCCGCGTATTTCGTCTCGACGTACTGGGAGAACAGCAGGATCGCGCAGCCCGGGAGCTCGCGGCGCAGCGCGATCGCCGCCCGCAGGCCCTCGTCGGTGTGCGTCGGCGGCATCCGGATGTCCACAATGGACACGTCGGGGGCGTGGTCGTCGACCGCTTCGTGGAGGGCGTCGGCGTCCTTCACCGCGGCGACGACCTCGTGGCCGCGGAAGGTCAGCAGCTCGACGAGACCCTGGCGCAGGATGGTGGAGTCCTCCGCGATGACGATCCGCATGCCGCGACCCTAGCGGGGCAGCGGCACCCGCGCGGAGACTTCGGTCGGCCCGCCCGGCGGGCTGCTGACGGTCAGCTCGCCGTCGACCGTCCGCAGCCGTTCGGCGACGCCGGCCAGCCCGCCGCCCGGCACGACCCGGGCGCCGCCGGGGCCGCTGTCACGCACGCGCAACCGCAGGAAGGCCCGGTCTTCGGTGACTTCGACCAGTGTCGTCCCGCCGTGCTTGGCGGCGTTGGTGAGCAGCTCGGCGGCGCTGAAGTAGACGATGGTTTCGAGTGACGGAGGCGGGCGGCGCGGCAGGTCCACCGCTACTCGGGCTTCGATCCCGGACGTCGCGACGAGGGTCGCGAGGGCGACGTCGAGGCCGGCGTCCAGTGCGGCCGGGTGGATGCCGCGGGCGAGGTCACGCAGCTCGGTGAGGGCCTGCTTGGCGTTGGCGTGCGCGGCGGTGACCAGCTCCTTGACCTGCGGGAGGTCGACGTCGGCGAGTTCGTCCTTGGCCAGGCCGAGCTTCATGGCCAGCGCGACGAGCTGGGCCTGGGCGCCGTCGTGGAGGTCGCGTTCGATCCGCCGCAGCCGCAGGGCGGCGTCCTCGACCGCGGTCGCGCGGCTCGCTTCGAGGTCGCGGACGCGTTCGGACAGCTCCCGTTCGCCGAGCAGCCCGACGACCAGCAGCCGGTCGAGGGCGACGAAGCCGTGCGTCACCCACGGCAACGCGACCAGCACGACCAGCCCGGACGCCGACCAGGCCAGCGCGCCCGGCCAGTGCTCGGCGCGGATGTCGAAGAAGGGCAGCTGCCGTTCGCCGAGGGGGAACCAGAAGAAGGAGTAGGTGGTGGCGGCGAAGCTGTAGAGGGTCGCGGCGAAGACGGTGAAGAGCCCGGCGACGCTCAGCGGCAGGCGCAGCAGCAGGTAGCCGGCCACCCGCCAGCCCGCGGGATCGCCGACGCGCGCCTTGACCCAGCTCCACAGGCCGGGCTTGAGTTCGGGCCGCCGCGGGGCGGGAACACTGACGCCGAGCAGCGCCTTCGCGAGCCTCCGGTGGGCGGCGCCGAGGCCACGGGCGTAGAAGAGCGCCCCGGCGAGCACGAGGAAGCCGAGCAGGACGGGCGTGAGCCAGAGGCCGAGCGCGAGAACGAGGAGGAAGCTGAACAGCGAGAAGGCGGTGAGCGGGGCGGCGAGCCAGAGCCAGAGGTACTCGGCCCGGAAGTCCCGCGTGGCGAGGGGGCCGAAGACGCGGCGCAGCGGGTGGGGTGGCTCGAGGGTGGTCACGGGGTTCAGTGTTGCCCGGGGCGGGGTGGCGGGCCCATCCGGTTTTCCCCCTATTGCGGCCCGGGGAAGGCCCCCGTTCGGCCGGGCCTCGACAGCCGGGGACGGCCTGCCGGTCGGCTGCCGTCGGGGAACGTCCCGTGCGGTGCGCCGCACAGCATCCGGCCGCGGGGGCGCCCCCCGTCTTCCACGCTACCGGCGGGCACCGACAGTTCCGCCACTCGAGCCGGCCCGCGTCGGACGAGTCATCCACAACTCGTGATACCCGTGGATGACTCGTCCAAGGCGCTGCTCACGGCGCGTCCGGGTCGTCCTCCCGGGCCCGCTGCGCGGCTTCCCGCATCTCGATCACGTCGGTGAGCCACTCACCCGTCTCCCGGGCGACGTCGCGGATGGCTCCCGTGATGATGCTCGCTATGTTGCCGACGTGCGTCGCCGCTGATTCGGTGATCACCTGCAGGGTGTCCTTCTCTCGTTCGAACTGGCCCACCATGTCACCCTCACGCTGCTCGGAGCTGCCGGTCGGGTTCCACGGTAGTCGGCGAAGGGGGCGTGGGCAGGGCCAGCTTCACGATCTTCTTCGCCACCGACCAGAGCTGCCTGCGCAGCGGGCCCGTGTGGTACGGCAGCCCGTACTTCTCGCAGATCTCGCGCACCTCGCCGGCGATCTGCGGGTAGCGGCGCGCCGGGATGTCCGGGAACAGGTGGTGCTCGATCTGGTGGGACAGGTTGCCGCTCAGGATGTGGAACAGGGGGCCGCCCGTGATGTTCGCCGAACCCAGGATCTGGCGGAGGTACCACTGGCCGCGCGATTCTTCGGAAGTCTCCTCTTCGGTGAAGCTCTCCACGTCCGCCGGGAAGTGGCCGCAGAAGATGATCGCGAACGCCCACAGGTTGCGGGTCAGGTTCGCCGTCGCGTTGCCGAGGAACGTCAGCGGCGCCAGCGGGCCGGTCAGGAGCGGGAACAGGACGTAGTCCTTGCCGACCTGCCGGGACGCCTTCCGCACGATCTTCCGCAGAACGGGCACGTTGTCCGCCCAGGTCCGCGTGCCCTTGACGACGTTCTCGACCTCGAGGTCGTGCAGCATCACGCCCCATTGGAAGAAGATCGCCAGCAGCGTCGCGTACACCGGGTTGCCCAGGTAGTACGGGTGCCACTTCTGGGCGGTGTCCATCCGCAGGATGCCGTAGCCGACGTCGCGGTCCTTGTCGACGATGTTCGTGTACGTGTGGTGGATGTAGTTGTGCGAGTGCCGCCAGTTCTCCGCCGGCGCCACCGTGTCCCACTCGAACCGCTGGGAGCTCAGCGCCGGGTCGCGCGTCCAGTCGTACTGGCCGTGCATGACGTTGTGGCCGATCTCCATGTTGTCCAGGATCTTGGCCAGCGACAGCGCGCCGACGCCGGCCAGCCACGCCGGCGGGAAGAACCCGGCGAACAGCAGCGCCCGCCCGGCGACCTCCAGGCCGCGCTGCTTCTTGATGATGTCGTGGATGTAGTCGACGTCCTCCTGGCCCAGGTCGTCGACGATCCGCTGCCGCAGCGCGTCGAGCTCGCGGCCGAACTCCTCGACCTGTTCCGGGGTCAGGCGGTCCTGCAGACCGGTCATGGCAGTCTCCTCTAAGCGTCGATCTCGACGTCCCCGACCGGGACGGAGATGCAGAGCTGGATTTCTTCGTCTTCGTCGCCGGAAACCTCGCCGGTGCGCGCGTTGCGGACGCGCCCGGCGGTCTTCAGCTGGGTGCAGGAGAAGCAGATGCCCATCCGGCAGCCGTGCTCGGGCGACAGCCCGGCTTCCTCGGCCTGCTCCAGCAACGGCTTCCCCGAGTTGGCGCACTCCCGGCCGCTGCGGCGGAACCGCACCCGGCCTTCGGCGTCCGCCGTGTCGAAGGTCAACGCCGGCGGCGTGAACTCTTCGGTGTGCACGCGTTCACCCAGCTGCTCCCGGACGGCGTCCATCAGCGGCTTCGGGCCGCAGACGAACGTCTCGGCGTCCCGGAACCACGGCGCGACCCGCTCCAGGTGCGCAAGCGCGAAGAACCCGTCCAGGTCACCACCCTTCGAGTGGGTGTAGGCGTGCACGACCCGCAGCCCGGGGTGCCGGGCGGCGAGCTCGGCCAGCTCGGTGCGGTACAGCGCGTCGGCCGGCCCGTTCGAGTAGTGCAGGAACACGATCTCGCCCGGGTGGTCCTCCGCGACCAGCGTGCGCGCCATGGCGAGCACCGGCGTGACGCCGCTGCCGCCGCTGATCAGCAGCACGCGGTCCGGGCGTTCCGCGGGCAGGGTGAAGCCACCGTCCGGAGTGGACAGGTTGACGACCGAGCCGACCCCGATCGCGCGGTTCAGGTGCCCGGAAACCAGGCCCTGCTCCTTGACCGTGAACTCCAGCTCGCCGTCGTACTGCGAACCGCACGGCGAATAGCAGCGGGTGCGCCGGACGCCGTCGATCTCCACCTGCAGGCGGACGTACTGGCCGGCGGTGAAGCCGGGCCACGCGCGGCTGGGCCGGACGGTGAGGGTGACGGTGTCCGGCGTCTGCTTGCGCACCGCCGTGACCAGCCCGCGGATCTCGCGGCGGACCAGCATCGGGTCGACGAGCTCCAGGTACCGGTCCATCCCGTGCGGCGTCAGCAGCGCCTCGGCCAGCGAGGCGAGGCCGCGCACCCGCCGGGGGATGAGCGCCGTCATCTCCGAACCTCCTCGGTTACAGTGAACGACTGTACACTCAATAGTGCACTGCAGGAGTGGACGCCCTGTCAACGCGAGACGCAGAGGATGTGACGTGAGCAACGCGGTGGACATCCGTACTCTGGAACCCGTGTCCGAACCACTGACGCCGGTGAGCCGCCAGGAACGCAAACTGCGCACGCGCCAGGCACTGCTGGACACCGCCCTCGAGCTGCTGGCCGACCGGCCGTTCGCCACGCTCTCCCTGCGCGAGGTCGCGAAGGGCGCCGGCATTGTCCCGACGGCCTTCTACCGGCACTTCGCCTCGATGGACGACCTCGGCGTCGCGCTCGTCGAAGAGGCGACGCGCACGCTGCGCGGGATGATCCGCTCCGCCCGCGCGGATCCGGAGACCTACCAGGGGATGATCAGCGCGTCGGTGGCGACGCTGCACCAATTCGTCCGGGCGCACGAGGACCATTTCCGGTTCCTCACCCGCGAGCGGTACGCCGGCGGCTCGCTCGCCGAGGCGATCGGCGTCGAACTGCGCCTGTTCTCCGGTGATCTCGCCATCGACCTCGCCCGGTTCCCGAAGCTGCGCGAATGGAGCACCGAAGACCTGCACATGCTGGCCGACTTGATCGTTTCCGTGATGCTGACGACCATTGTCGAACTGCTGGAGGCACGCCCAGGTCAGGACGCGAAAATCACCGGAACGGCGGAAAAACGGCTACGGCTGGTCCTGCTCGGCGTCCCGCACTGGAAAAGCAGCTGAACGTTTCCTCCCGGCCGCTCGTATCTTCTGGCACAACCGCGAGACTTGCGACCCACGTCACTGGGGACTGTCGGTCCGACGTGGTACAACCCTCGGATCGTGCCTCGCCGATGAGGAGGTCGTGTGACGGACAGCGAACAGAGTCAGCAGCTCACCGTGGGTGTGGTGGCCGAATCACGCCCCGGGGAGCGGCGGGTGGCCGTGGTGCCCAAGCTCGTCGGGCGGCTCGTGCAGCGCGGGCTGCGCGTCGTCGTCGAGCCGGGTGCCGGGTCCGGTGCCCATCTCAGTGACGACGCGTACACCCAGGCGGGCGCCGAGCTCGGCGACGCTTGGGGCGCCCCGATCGTCGTGAAGGTCAACCCGCCGTCGCCGGAGGAAGTCGCGAAACTGAGCCGGGGCGCCGTGCTCGTCGGTTTCCTCGATCCGCGCGGCAATCCGGAGGGGCTCACGAAGCTCGAAGAAGCGGGGTTGCGCGCTTTCGCGATGGAGGCGATCCCGCGGATCTCCCGGGCGCAGGCGATGGACGCGCTGTCGTCGCAGGCCAGCATCGGCGGCTACCGCGCGGTGCTGCTCGCCGCGCAGAAGCTCCCGCGGTTCTTCCCGATGCTCACCACCGCGGCCGGCACCGTCCCGCCGGCCAAGGTGCTGGTGCTCGGCGCCGGCGTCGCCGGCCTGCAGGCGCTCGCCACGGCGAAACGGCTCGGCGCGCAGACCACCGGCTACGACGTCCGGCCCGAGGTCGCCGAGCAGGTCAAGTCGCTCGGCGCGCAGTTCCTGGACCTCGGCATCGAGGCGGTCGGCGAAGGCGGCTACGCCCGCGAGCTGACGCCGGAGGAGCGCGAGGAGCAGCAGCGGCGGCTCACCGAAGCCATCACGAAGTTCGACGTCGTGATCACCACCGCGCTGGTCCCGGGCCGCAAGGCGCCGACGCTGGTCACCGCGGACGCCGTCAAGGGCATGCCCGCCGGGTCGGTCGTGGTCGACCTCGCCGGCGAGACCGGCGGCAACTGCGAGCTGACCAAGCCGGGCGAGGACGTCGTGGAGCACGACGTCACCATCTCCTCCCCGCTCAACCTGCCCGCCGAAATGCCTTCGCACGCCAGCGAGCTGTACGCGCGCAACGTCGTCGAGCTGCTGGAGCTGCTCGTGACGAAGGAAGGCGCGCTGGAGCTGAACTTCGAAGACGAGATCGTCGCCGGTGCCTGCGTGGCCGGGCGCGAAGGGAGCGCCTCGTGAGTCCTCTGGTGCAGAACCTGGCGGTGCTGGTGCTCGCCGGGTTCGTCGGCTTCGCCGTCATCTCGAAGGTGCCCAACACCCTGCACACGCCGCTGATGTCCGGCACGAACGCCATCCACGGCATCGTGCTGCTCGGCGGGCTGGTCGTGCTCGGCCTCGGCGTCGACGGCGTGTTCAACAAGATCCTGCTGGTGATCGCGATCGCCTTCGGCACGATCAACGTCGTCGGCGGGTTCCTGGTCACCGACCGGATGCTGTCGATGTTCAAGGCCAAGAAACCCGCTGCCGGTGAGGAGGACGAGAAGTGACCGACTTCATCGCGATCCTCTACATCGTCGCGTTCGCCCTCTTCATCTACGGCCTGATGGGCCTCACCGGCCCGCGCACCGCGGTCCGCGGCAACTGGATCGCCGCGGCCGGCATGGGCATCGCCGTCGTCGCCACCCTGCTCACCCCCGGGATGGGCAACTGGGTGCTGATCGCGCTCGGCGTCGGGATCGGCGTGGTCGTCGGCGTCCCGTCGGCGCGCAAGGTCAAGATGACCGCGATGCCGCAGATGGTGGCGCTGTTCAACGGCGTGGGCGGCGGCGCGGTCGCGCTCATCGCCTGGGTCGAGTTCAACCACACCGACGGCTACGCGCACGAGCCGCTCTACATCTCGATCGCGTCCCTGTTCGCCGCGATCATCGGCTCGATCTCGTTCTGGGGCTCGAACGTCGCGTTCGGCAAGCTCCAGGAGCTGATCAGCGGCCGCCCGATCACCCTCGGCAAGCTGCAGCAGCCGGTCAACTTGCTGCTCCTGGCGATCGCCGTCGTCTGCGCGGTGCTCATCATCACCGGCGGCGACAGCGAGCTGCTGATCATCGGGCTGCTCGTCGCGGCGGGCATCCTCGGCCTCACCGTCGTGCTGCCGATCGGCGGCGCGGACATGCCGGTGGTGATCTCGCTGCTCAACGCGTTCACCGGGCTCTCGGCGGCGGCGATGGGCCTGGCGCTGGACAACACCGCGCTGATCGTGGCGGGCATGATCGTCGGCGCGTCCGGTTCGATCCTGACCAACCTGATGGCCAAGGCGATGAACCGGTCCATCCCGGCGATCGTCGCGGGCGGCTTCGGCGGCGGGCCGGCGGTCGCGGCCGGCGGCGGGACGAAGGAAGCCCGGCCGGTGCGCTCCACCAGCGCGGCCGACACGGCGATCCAGATGGCGTACGCGAGCAAGGTCGTCGTGGTTCCCGGGTACGGCATGGCCGTGGCCCAGGCGCAGCACACCGTTCGCGAGATGGCGAAGCTGCTGGAGAAGAAGGGCATCCAGGTCGCCTACGCGATCCACCCGGTCGCCGGCCGGATGCCGGGGCACATGAACGTGCTGCTCGCCGAGGCCGACGTGCCGTACGAGCAGCTCAAGGAGATGGACGAGATCAACTCCGAGTTCGCCCAGACCGACGTCGCGCTGGTGATCGGCGCGAACGACGTCACGAACCCGGCCGCGCAGACCGACCCGAGCTCGCCGATCTACGGGATGCCGATCCTCAAGGTCAACGAGAGCCGGTCCGTGATCGTCTTGAAACGCAGTATGAGCTCGGGCTTCGCGGGCATCGACAACGACCTGTTCTACGATCCGAAGACCAGCATGCTCTTCGGGGACGCCAAGTCGTCGGTGGGCGAGATCGTGGAGGAACTCAAGGCGCTATGACGACCGGGTCGGATGTGCGTGCAGCGTTCACGGATCCGGCCGAGAACCTCGCTTTCGACGAAGCGCTCCTCCGGGTTGCGCCCGAGTCACCGGTGCTGTGGCTCTGGCGCAACCCGGTTTGCGTCGTGGTGGGCCGCGGGCAGCGGATCGCGCGCGAGGTGCGCGTCGAGGAGTGCGCCCGCGACGGCGTCCCGGTGCTGCGCCGGGCCAGCGGCGGCGGCACGGTGTTCCACGACCCCGGGAACCTGAACGTGACTTTGGTCCTGCCCGGCCCGGCGGACCGGCCGCTGGAGGCACTCGGCCAGGTGATGAGCGCCGCGGTCGACCAGCTCGGCCTGGTGCCGCGGATCGGCGACCGCGGGCTGTTCGTCGGCGACGCGAAGCTGTGCGGCTTCGCCGTGTTCCGCACCAAGACCGGCCTGCTGGCGCACTCGACGCTGCTGGTCGAGACGTCGGCCGGCCTGGTCGGCCGCTACCTGACCAGCGCACCGCCGGACCCGCGGCCGCTCGACTCGCACCGCAGCCCGGTGGCGTCGCTGGCCGAGCACGGCCTGCGGCCCGGGTTCCCGGCGGTCGAGGCCGCGGTGCGCGCGGCGGCGTCGCAGCTGCTCGGGACGCTCGTGCCCCGCCCGCCGTCGGCGGCCGAGCTGGCGCGGCAGCGGGCGTTGCTGCACACCCGCTACCGCTACCCGTCCTGGCACGCCGACGGCGCGCAGCGCGCGGCCTGAGCCGTCTACTGTGGACTTACTCGGCCGCGGAGAACGTGACGGTCGGCACCTTGCGCGCGGCCGCGCGGGGGGTGGCCTTCGGCTCGGCGGGCTTCTTGGCGCGGGTGGCGGTCTTCACGGGCTCGGTCTTCGCGGGCTCGGCTTTCGCGCGAGCCGGCTTCGCCGGTTCGGGCTTGGCCGTGGTGGCCTTCGCTTTGGCGGGCGCAGCCTTGCTGGCCACGGCTTTCGCGGGCATGGCCGTTCTGGCGGCCGCCTTCGCCGGGGTCTTCTTCGCGCCGGGGACGATCCGCGGCCGGTTCTTGCGGCCACCGGTGCGGCGGCCGGCGTCGGCGTAGCGCTGCAGGAACCCGCGCAGCGCCTCGGCGTTGGCGAAGGAGAGGTCGATGTCGTAGTCGATGCCGTCCAGCCCGAACCCGACGGTCTCCGCCGCGGGATCGCCGGTCAGATCATCCAGCACCTGCACAGCCGTGTTCTTGGCCACGACAAACCTCCCGTGCTCGAACGTGTGATGTGTTCGCGCGCACCGGGCCCGACGGCATCCGGTGCCGCCGACAACTTGCAGCTTCCCGACGGAGGATAGCCGTTGGCTTGCGTGATCCCGCGTGGTGGTGTGCGCTGAAGCCATGGCTGGAGAGACTTTTGACGTAGTGGTGATCGGCGCGGGTCCGGTGGGGGAGGTGGCCGCCGAGCGGGCGGCCCGCGGAGGCCTGAAGGTCGCCCTCGTCGAGCACGAACGCTTCGGCGGCGAGTGCTCCTACTGGGCCTGCATCCCGAGCAAGGCGTTGCTGCGGCCGGGAAACCTGCTCGCCGCCGCCAAGCGGGTGCCCGGCGTGCCGGTCGGCGACCGGATCGACCCCGCGGCGGTGTTCGCGCGCCGTGACTGGTTCACCGGCAAGGGCGACGACTCGGGGCAGGTCGACTGGGCGCGCGGCGTGGGCATCGAACCGGTTCGCGGGCACGGGGAAATCACCGGGGAGCGGGAAGTGACCGTCGGCGGCGACCGGGTGCTGACCGCGCGGCACGCGGTGATCGTGTGCACCGGCAGCGTCCCCAGCACGCCGAAGATCCCCGGGCTCGACGCGATCCGGCCGTGGGGTTCGCGGGAAGCGACGTCGGCGTCTTCGGTGCCGGCCAGGCTCGGCGTCCTCGGCGGTGGCGTGGTCGGCGTCGAGATGGCGCAGGCGTTCGCTTCGCTCGGCTCGGAGGTCCACCTGGTGATCACCGGCGAGCGGCCGCTGCCGCGCAACGCCGCGTTCGCCGGCGACCTCGTCCTGCACGGGCTGCGCGAGGCGGGCGTCTTCGTGCACACGGAATCGGGTGTGTCGCAGGTGGCCGCGGGGCAGTTCGGGACCGAGCTGACGCTGAAGGACGGTTCGACGCTGGTCGTCGACGAGTTCCTGGTGGCGACCGGCCGCCGTCCGGCGACCGCCGGGCTCGAGCGCTTCGGCATCGAGCCCGGGCAGCCGCTGGAGACCGACGACACCGGCCGCGTGTCCGCAGTGGACGGTGGCTGGCTGTTCGCGGCCGGCGACGTCACCGGCCGGGCGCCGCTGACCCACCAGGGCAAGTACGGCGCCCGCGCGGCGGGCGACACGGTGGCGGCGCTGGCCGCGGGGACCCCGGTGCCGGCTTCGCCGTGGAGCCGGTTCACCGCGACGGCCGACCACCACGCGGTGCCGCAGGTGGTGTTCACCGACCCGGAGGTGGCGGCGGTCGGCCTGGCGGACGCGCGGCCGGGCTCGGCGGACCGCGTCGTCGACATCGACATCGCGGTGGCGGGCTCGTCGCTGCACGCGGACGGCTACACGGGCAAGGCCCGGATGGTCGTCGACACGGAGCGGAACGTGCTCCTGGGCGTGACGTTCGTCGGCCAGGACGTCTCGGAGCTGCTGCATTCGGCGACGATCGCGATCGTGGGCGAGGTACCGCTGGACCGGCTGTGGCACGCGGTGCCGTCGTTCCCGACGATCAGCGAGGTGTGGCTGCGGCTGCTGGAGGCGTACGGGCTCTGAGGCTCACCGCGCGGGCAGGTCGAGGGCGGCCGCGGCGGCCCTGACCAGGCCGGGATCGTCCGGAGTGGACGGTCCCGGCGCCCAGACGGCCTGCACGATCCGCACGGACGAGCCGTCGAGCTTGCTGGCGTAGGCGGCGTTCTCGAAGCGCGGGACGGGGGTGGCGCCCCACTGCCCGGTCTCGGTGGCGAGGTCGAGGACGCCACCCCCACCGGGCGTGTCGGTGACGGCCTTGAACGCGGCGGCCTGGCCGGCATCGGGGAAGTCGACGATTCCGACGGTGACGGCCCCCGCACGGCCGTCGACGGTGGCGGCGTAGCTGGCGCGCTTGACGCCGGAGCAGCTGGTCTGCTGCAGGCTGGCCTGGGCGTCGCCGAAGGCGTGGGAGGCGCAGCGCTGGTCTCCGCCGGCGGCGCGGAGGGCGAACTCGAGGCTCCGCACGGGAGTGGTGGGCGGAGCGGCGGAGGAGGTGCTCGCGGGAGGGGGCGGCGCGGCGGCGGTGCCATCACCGGTGGTGGCCACGGCAATGGCGGCAACGGCGAGCAGGACGAGCCCACCGACGGCGCCGAGCGGCAGCCAGCGGACGGTACGAGGTGTGGCGGCGGGTTCGGGCTCAGGCCGCGGGCGGGGGAAGGGCTGCGGCGGCTGCGGCTGCGGCGAGGGAAGAGGGGGTTGAGCGGCGGCTTGGGTTGGTTGCGGCGCGGCTTCGGCCGGCTGCGGCCCGGTGGGTTTCGGCCCGGCTTGCTTTGCTTCGTTGAGCCATGGCCCGGCGAGCTCCGGCCCGGCTTCGGCGGTCCGCTCGGGCGCGATGGGACCCTGGGCGGCTTGCTCGGCTTCGGTCGGCTGCGGTGCCGGGTGCTCAGGTGCCTGCTCGGCTTCGGCGGTGTGGCCGAGATCGGCGGTTTGGTCGCTGTCCGGGGCGGGGAGGCGAAGGTTTTCGGTGCGCTCGGCCTCGTCGGCGGGGGATTCAGGCGGTTCCGGGTCACCGGATGGGGTGGAACCGGGGACTTGGGGTGGCTCCGCGGCCTCCTCGGTGTCGGGAAACACCGGTCGGCTGGAGAGGGCCGGCTCCTGCTGGGCGGGGGCGGGGAGAACCTCGGTGGCCTCGGTCTCGGTAGGCGTGGAGGTGGTCTCGGCACCGGGAAACACCGGCCGGGCGGGGGAATCGGTGTTGTGCGGCTCCGGCTTGGTGGCCGACTGAAGAACCTCGGTCGGCTCGGCCTCGCCAACCTCGCCCGGCTCGGGCAGCTCCGGCTCGGCCGCCGCGGGCTCCGGGGCCGGGGTGGGCTCCGGCTTGGCTTCGACCGGGGTCTCGGTCCGCCAGTCCGTTGTCCCCGCCGTGCCCGAGCCACCCGTGGCACTGGAGGCACCTGTGCCATCCGAGCCGCCGGAGGCACCCGAAGAACCCGAGGCATTGGAGCCACCCGTGCCACCGGAAGCACCCGAGCCACCCGAAGAACCCGAGCCGCCCGGGCCAGCGGCAGAATCCGTCCGCGTCCCAGGCCCTGCCGGTGCATCGTCCCAAAGGGACTCCGGTGGTGCGTCGTCGGTCAACCGGCTGAAGCCCTCGCCCAGCAGGACCTCGTCCGACAACTCCGGGGCCGACGGTGCCAGCCCGCGGATCAGCGCCCTCGCCTGGTCCACCGAGCGCGGGCGGTGGGCCGTTGCCAACGACACCGTTGCCGCCAGCATCGTCGTCGGCGTGGGGTGCAGTACGCGGACCGGGCCCGCCAGGTCGGCCGCCGGCTGGTCCACCGTCTCCACGTACGGCCCGACCGCGATGATCGTGCCCACCGGGGCCGTGCCCGGGACCAGTTCGGCAATTTGCCGTTCGCAAGCCTGGGAAACGTCCAGGGCCTCCGTGGCCGGGTTCACCGAATCGTCGTCCGCGACCAGGGGCCAGCCGTCGGCCTTCCAGGGGCCGCCCAGCGGGGCCTCCAGGCGCAGGGCCGGGTCCGGCAGGTCCACGCCGATCACGATGATCACGCCGTGGGGCAACACGACCACCGCCTCGATCGGGCGGTCGGTCACCCCGCCGACACCCACCAGTGCGATCCCGCCGATCACGGTGCTGCCGCGGCCCAGGGACGCCAGTGCCGCCCGGATGTCGTCCGCCACCCGGGACTGCTGCCGCTCCAGGCGCACCAGTCGCACCGCTTTTCCTCCCTGGTCGTCGTTCCGGGTCAACACGCTAGCGCGCCCGGCGCAAGGATCCGCGCGACACGGGCGCGCCGCGGCCGCTTGCCCTCCGAAAGTGGGGCGGCGGGTGACTTGTGGTGTTCATGTGGCCAAACGGCACGGTTGGGGTGCAGAATGTGCTACAACGCATCGGAGGCGGCATTCGGGAGCCGCGCTGAGGCCCGCGCTGCAGCTCGGAGTAGGGCGTAGGGGAAGACGTCCCTCGTCGAGCAAGCGGAGGTAGCAGTGAGCACCCGTGGCAGCACCCGAGGTGTGGTGTACGTCCACTCGTCGCCGTCTGCGGTGTGTCCGCACGTCGAGTGGGCCATTTCGGGCACCCTGGGTGCCCGCGTTGACCTGAAGTGGACGGCGCAGCCGGCCAGTCCGGGTCAGCTTCGCGCCGAGTGCGGCTGGCGCGCGCCCGCGGGCACCGGCGCCAAGCTGGCGGCGGCGCTCAAGGCGTGGCCGATGATTCGGTTCGAAGTCACCGAAGAGCCCAGTGCGGGCGTCGACGGCGAGCGGTTCTGCTTCGCGCCCGGCCTCGGCCTGTGGCACGGCCGGACCAGCGCCAACGGCGACATCGTGGTGGGCGAGGACCAGCTCCGCGCGCTCGTCAGCATGACCCGCGGTGGTGAGTCCCTCGCGCACAAGCTGGACGAACTCCTGGCCGCGAGCTGGGACGAGGCGCTCGAGCCCTTCCGCCACGCCGGCGACGGCGCGCCGGTGACCTGGCTGCACCAGGTCGGCTGAGCCCCGCGGCGGGGGCCGGTACGCTTTCCGGCGTGACCACCCCCGCCCCCAGCTCTCGCCAGCGCTGGCTGGTGCCCGTCGTGGTCGTGGTGCTGTCCGTGACCGTCGGCGGCGGCCTGCTCGCGCGCGAAATCTACCGCCGTCCGGACCAGCCAGCCGACGACGCCTCCAGCGCGGTGTCGACGCCGGCGTCGTCCAGCAGCGGCGCGCCGGTCGTGGTGGACGACGAGGTCGAGATGACCGACGACGCGCGGGCGCACCCGCAGGCCGACGCCGTCCGCAAGCTGCTGAAGAAGTACTTCGAGGCCATCAACACCAAGCAGTACCAGCAGTGGACCGCCGTGGTCACCGACGAGCGGGCGGCCGGCCAGCCGCGGGCCGACTGGCTGAAGGGCGTTCGCACCACAAAGGACACCGACGCCCTCGTCTACCGGATCGAGCGCTCGACCGGGAACTCGCTGCGGGTCCTGGTCGGGTTCACCAGCACGCAGGACGTCGAGGACGCGCCGCCGTTCTTCCGCGAGCCCTGCATCAAGTGGCGGCTCGTCATGCCGATGGTGATCGAGGAGAAGACCCTGCGCGTCGCCGCCGTCGACGGCGGGCCACCACCCGAACACGAGAAGTGCTGAACACGCCAGAAGGGGCCCGGCTCGTGAGCCGGGCCCCTTCTGGTCAGTACCAGGCGGCTCAGGCCGCCGGGGTGAACAGCAGCGCGGTGTTGTGGCCGCCGAACCCGAACGAGTTGCTGATCGCCGCGGTCAGCTCGACCTTGCGGGGTTCGCCCGCGACGACGTCCAGCTGCACCCGCGGGTCCAGGTCGGTCAGGTTCCGAGTGGCCGGCACCAGGCCGTGGTAGAGCGCCAGGATCGTGATGATCCCCTCGACCGCGCCGGCACCGCCGACGAGGTGGCCGAGCGAGCCCTTCGGCGCCGTCACGACGACGTGGTCCCCGATCGCGTTGCGGATCGCCGCCGCCTCGCCGATGTCACCGACCACAGTGGACGTCGCGTGCGCGTTCACGTGCCCGACGTCCGCCGGGGTCACCCCGGCCATCTTCATCGCCGCGCGCATGGCGGCGATCTGGCCGATGCCCTCGGGGTGGTTGCCCGTGATGTGGTAGGCGTCCGAGGTGATGCCGTGCCCGGCGAGCGTCGCGTAGACGCGCGCCCCGCGGGCCTTCGCCAGGTCCGCGCGCTCCAGGATGACCACGCCGGCGCCCTCGCCGAGGACGAAGCCGTCGCGGCTGGCGTCGAACGGCCGCGACGCGCTCGCCGGGTCGTCGTTGCGCGTGGAGACCGTGCGGGCCTGGGCGAACCCGGCCAGCGTGATCGGGTGGATGCACGCCTCGGCGCCGCCCGCGATCACGACGTCGGCACGCCCGGAGCGGATCATCTCCACGCCGCTGGCGATGCCTTCGGCGCCCGAGGCACAGGCCGAGGCCGGGGAGTGCACCCCGGCCCGCGCCTTGAGGTCGATGCCGACGTGCGCGGCCGGGCCGTTCGGCATCAGCATCGGCACGGTCAGCGGCGACACCTTGCGGAGACCCTGCTGGTGCAACAGGTCGTTCTGGGTGAGCAGGGTGACCGGGCCGCCGATGCCGGTGCCGATCGACACGCCGAGGCGGTCGGGGTCGACATCGGTGTGCTCGTCGGTCGGCTCGGTGTAGCCGGCGTCGGCCCACGCCTGCCGGGCGGCGATCAGCGCGACCTGCTCGCAGCGGTCCAGCCGGCGGGCCTGCACCCGCGGGAGGACCTCCGAGGGATCGACGGCCAGCTGACCGCCGATCTTGACCGGCAGCTGCAGCTCCTCGACCCAATCGGCCTCGATCGCCCGAACCCCGCTCGCCCCGGCCAGCAGACCGTCCCAGGTGGACGTGACGTCCCCGCCGAGCGGTGTGGTGGCGCCGAGACCGGTGATCACGACGTCGATGTTGCTCATGGGAGTCTCCTCAAGGAGGGAAGAGGACTTACTTCGAGTTGGCCGACACGTAGTTCACCGCGTCGCCCACGGTCTTCAGGTTGGCGAGCTCGTCGTCCGGGATCTTGACGCCGAACTTGTCCTCGGCCTGCACGGCGATCTCGACCATCGACAGCGAGTCGATGTCCAGGTCGTCCACGAACGACTTCTCGGCGGTGACGTCGTCCTGAGCCACACCGGCGACCTCTTCGACGATCTCGGCGAGGCCGGCGAGGATCTCAGCGTTGTCAGCCATGGGGTAGTTCCCTTCTCGGTCCATCTGGGGGTCGGTTTCCCTCGGGCGAGTGCCCGCGGGGAGCGTAACGGTGATCAGGGGCAGATGAACGCCTGCCCGGCGTAGGACAGGCCCGCGCCGAACCCGACCGCCAGCACCACGTCGCCGGGCTTCGCCGTCCCGGCCTTGCGCATGTGGTCCAGCGCGAGGGGGATGGACGCCGACGACGTGTTGCCGGAGTACTTGATGTCGTCGGCGACGACCATGTCTTCGCGGGCGCCGTTGGCCCGCAGCTTCTTCGCGATCGCCTCGACGATGCGCAGGTTGGCCTGGTGCGGGATCAGCACGTCCACATCGGACGGCTTGAGCCCGGCGACCTCGAGCGCCTGCATCGCGATCGGCGCGATCTTCGTGGTCGCCCACCGGAAGACCGACTGGCCCTCCTGGTAGATGTACTTCTCGTCGCGCATGTAGATCAGATCGACCAGGTCGCCGGCGCTGCCCCAGGACACCGGGCCGATCTGCGGCTCGTCGGACGCGCCGACCACCGCGGCGCCCGCGCCGTCGGCGAAGATGATCGCGTTGGCCCGGTCGGTCGGGTCGACCGAGTCGGTGAGCTTCTCCGCGCCGATGACCAGGACCTTCTTCGCCGAGCCCGCCCGGATCAGGTCCGAGGCGACACCCAGGCCGTAGCAGAACCCGGCGCAGGCGGCGTTGAGGTCGAACGCGCCGGGGGCCGGGATGCCGATCCGGGCGGCCACCTGGGCGGCCGCGTTCGGGATCAGCGTGCGCATGGTGCAGTTCGGCAGGATGACCGTGTCCACTTCGGACGGGTCGACACCGGCGTCTTCGAGGGCGGCCTTGCCCGCAGCCACGGCGAAGTCGGTGAGCTCCTCGTCCTTCTCGGCGAACCGGCGCTCGACGATCCCGACGCGCGTCTGGATCCACTCGTCGCTGGTCTCCATGATCTGCGAAAGGTCGTCGTTGGTGACGATCTTCTCCGGCTGCGCGCTGCCGATGCCCAGCACGCGGCTGCCGCGGGAACCGGGGTTGAGGCTCAGGGCCGGTCGGTCGGTCACGAGGCGTCCTCCTGGCGCAGCGCCGCCAGCTCGGCCGGCGTCTTCAGCGCGGTGATAGTGGTGACGACGCCCTTGAGCTGCCGCTTGACCAGACCGGTCAAGGTGCCCGCGGGCGCGAGTTCGATCGTGCGGGTGACGCCGAGGGAGACCAGGCCGTCCATCGTCAGGTCCCAGCGGACCGGGCGGGTGACCTGGGAGACCAGCCGCGCCAGGTACTCGGCCCCGCTGGTGACGACGGCACCGTCCGCGTTGGACAGCAGCGGGCGGGTGGGGTCGGCCGGGGTCAGCTCGGCGGCGTGGGCGCGCATCGCCTCTTCGGCGGGCGCCATGTAGCGCGTGTGGAACGCACCGGCGACCTTGAGGGCGCGGATCTTCGTGCCTTCGAGGGGCTCGGCGACGATCTTCGCGATCGTGTCGGCGGCACCGGAGGCGACGATCTGCCCGGCACCGTTGCGGTTCGCCGCGGTCAGGCCCTGCTCTTCGAGCCACGCGACGACCTGCTCGGGGTCCCCGAGCATGACCGCGGCCATCGACGTCGGTTCCAGCGCGCACGCCTTCGCCATCTCGGCCCCGCGGACGGCGGCGAGCGCGACGGCGTCTTCGGGCTTCAGCACCCCGGCGATCGCGGCGGCCGCGAGCTCGCCGACGGAGTGGCCGGCGACCGGCGCGTCCGCCGCCACCGGGGCGGTGGCCTGGAGGTGCTCGAAGGTGAGCAGCGACAGCGCCACGATCAGCGGCTGCGCGATCGCGGTGTCCTGGATCTCGTCGGCGTCCGCCTCGGTGCCGAGGCGGAGCAGGTCGAGCCCGGCGCGCTCGGACCACTGGGCGACGCGCTCGCGCGCGCCGTCGAGGTCGAGCCAGGGCGTGAACATACCGGGGGCCTGGGACCCCTGACCGGGAGCGAGGACTGCTGCTGTCACCCTTCAAGACAACACGGTGGCGGTGCCTTCACGGGATGCCGACGTTCACAGTGTCTGTGCGGCGTCTTTGTCGGAACCCTCCAAAGACGCGCCGCAGAAGCTCGCGCGTAACCCGGAAGCCTTGTCGGGTTCAATCACCTTTCGCTGTTAAGTCCATCACGTGACGACGGTCTCGGCGCTGAGAGCCGGGCTGTCACCAGAGGCCGCGAGCGCGAGCCAGCCGTCCCACGGTCAGCGCGATCCGCAGCACCAGCGCGTCCCGCGGGTCGGTCGCCTGGCAGCCCGTGAGGTCCGCGGCCTTCCGCAGCCGGTAGCGGACCGTGTTCGGGTGGACGAACAGCGTCTTCGCGCACGTCTCCAGCACGCCGCCGCTCTCCAGGTACGCCTCCACCGTGCGCTGCAGCGTCGGGCCCGCCTCTTCCAACGGCCGGGCGATCGTGTCCACCAGCAGCCGCTCGGCCTCCGCGTCGCCCGACAGCGCGCGCTCGGGCAGCAGGTCCGCCGACCGCACCGGCCGGGGCGCGCCCGGCCAGCCGACCACTGCGCGCAGCCCCGACAACGCCTCCGTCGCGCTGTGGTGGGCTTCCGCCAGCGTCGGCACCGTCGGGCCGGCCACCACCGGGCCCTCGGCGAAGGCCACCGACATCCGGGTCAGGATCTCCCGCTCCTTCACGCCGCCGTCGGTCGGGCCGCCGACCACGACCACCAGCCGGGAGCCCTGCACCGACAGCAGCACCGGGCGGCCGACGCGGGCCGCGCGGCTGCGGACCTCGAACACCACCGTCGGCGGGTCCTCCGACGGCGGGTTGCCGACGAGCACCGTGGCGGCGGCGGAGGGATCCCAGCCCAGCGCCGTGGCGCGCGAGAGCACCGACTCCTCGGCGTCGCCGCGGACGATGCCGTCGACGACCAGTGCCTCCAGCCGGGCGTCCCAGGCGCCGCGCGCTTCGGCCGCGGCCGCGTAGGAGTTCGCCGCCGCGAAGGCGATTTCCCGGCCGTAGCGCAGGATTCCCTCGATCAGCGCGGCGCGTTCGGTTTCGTTCGCCGCGAACTCCGGCAGTTGCTCCTCGAAGACCTCGATGGCCAGCCGCACCATGGCGACCGCCTGGCGCAGGCTGATCCACCGCGACAGCTCGGCCGGCGCGTCGCGGAACGCCTCGGTCGTCAGCTGCAGGGCCCCCTTGGAGTCCCGCAGCCAGTCGACGAAGCCGGCGGCCCCGGCCTGGGTGATCAGCAGGACGCTCGCGCGCTGGTCGGCGGGCAGGCGGGCGAACCAGGTCAGCCGCCGCTCCATCACCGCGATGCTCGCGCTCGCCAGGCTGCCGGACGCGTGCTCCAGCCGCCGGAGCGTCTTCGCGGACAGTCCGTGGTGCTTCGGCACCCGGCGCGGGGCGGTGGTTCCATCCATGGCGGAGGCGATCCTACGTGCCCGCAACTTTGGTAGCCCCCGGCGGCAACGCGCGAGGGTAGGCGACGCGTGTACGCACTACCTAGGATCGGGGCCACACGAGAACGGGGGAACCGGAATGACCGGTTTAGAGATCGACGGGATATCCAAACGCTACGGCGACGTGGTCGCCCTGCGGGAGATGACGTTCGACGTCCGGCCGGGGGAACTGTTCGGGTTCGTCGGCAGCAACGGCGCCGGCAAGACCACGACGATGCGGATCGCGCTCGGCGTGCTGTCCGCCGACGCCGGCGAAGTCCGCTACGACGGCGTGCCGGTGACGCACGAAACGCGCCGCCACATCGGTTACATGCCCGAAGAACGCGGCCTGTACCCGAGGATGAAGGTGGCCGAGCAGCTGACGTACCTGGCGCGGCTGCACGGGATGCCCGCCGCCGACGCGCGGGCGTCGGCCGACGCGTGGACCGAACGGCTCGGCGTCGCCGGCCGCCGCGAAGACGAGGTCCAGAAGCTCTCCCTCGGCAACCAGCAGCGCGTCCAGCTGGCCGCGGCGCTGGTGCACGAGCCGCGGATCCTGGTGCTCGACGAGCCGTTCTCCGGCCTCGACCCGGTGGCGGTCGACGTGATGAGCCAGGTGCTCAAGGAGAAGGCGGCCGAGGGGGTGCCGGTCGTGTTCTCCAGCCACCAGCTCGATCTGGTGGAACGGCTCTGCGACCGGGTCGGGATCGTCCGCAATGGACAGATGGTGGCCGCCGGCACGGTCGGCGAGCTGCGCGCCGGCGGCGCGGTCCGGCTGCGGGTCGACGTCCCGGACGCCGAGGACGGGTGGGCCGACGGCCTGGCCGGGGTGACGGTGCTCGGCCGGACCGGCTCGGTGACCGAGCTCGAGCTGGGCGAGGGCGCCGACGACCAGGCCGTGCTCAAGGCGGCGCTGGCCACCGGGGCGGTCCGCGAGTTCGCCCGCGAGCAGCCGTCGCTGACCGAGCTGTTCCGTTCCGTCGTCACCACCGAGGAGGTGGCCGCGTGAGTACCGTGGTCCCGGACGTCCGGATGAGCCCGGCGGCGGCGGTGGGCCTGGTCGCCTCCCGCGAGATCGGCACCCGGGTGAAGTCGAAGGCCTACCGCATCAGCACCGCGGTCATGCTCCTGCTGATCGTGGCCGGCATCCTGGTGCTCAAGCTGATCGCCGGCGGCGGCGGGCCGGACTCGAAGGTCGGGTTCACCCCCGCGACCGCCGGCTTCTCGGCGCCGCTGCAGACGGCCGGGAAGGCCCTCGACGAGAAGATCGAGACCACGCAGGTCGCCGACGAGGCCGCCGGGCGGGCGAAGCTGGCCGACGGGTCGCTCGACGCGCTGCTCACCGGCGACGGCAAGAGCGTGCACGTCCAGGTGAAGAAGGACCTCGACGGCAAGCTCGGCCGGGTCCTGCAGCTGCTGTCCCAGCAGCTGGCGGTCGACCAGCAGGTCACCGCGCTCGGCGGCGACCCGGCCCGGTTCCAGGCCGCGATGGCGTCCGCGAAGTTCGTCGAGGACCCGCCGCTGGAGCAGCCGTACGACTACAACGGCCAGCAGCTCGTGCTCGGCATCATCGCGGGCATCCTGATCTACATGTCGCTGCTGCTGAACGGCCAGACCGTCGCGCAGGGCGTCGTCGAGGAGAAGACCTCGCGGGTGGTCGAGCTGCTGCTGTCGACGATCAAGCCGTGGCAGCTGATGGCGGGCAAGGTGCTCGGCATCGGGGCGGTCGGGCTGATCCAGATGGTCGTGATCGGCGTCGGCGGGGTGGTGGCCGGGCTGGCCACGGGCGTGCTGACGATCTCGGTCTCGGCGGCCGTGGGCACGGTCGTCTGGCTGGTCGTGTGGTACCTGCTCGGGTTCTTGATGTACTCGATCGTGTTCGCCGCGCTCGGTGCGCTGGTCTCGCGGCAGGAGGACGTCGGCGGGGCGACGATGCCGGCGCTGATGTTCGTGATCGTCGGGTACGTGATCGGCATTTCGGTGCTGCCGTCGGATCCGGGCAACACGTTCGTCGAAGTGCTTTCGGTGATTCCGGTGTTCTCGCCGACGCTGATGCCGATGCGCCTGGCGATGGGCGGGGTGCCCGTTTGGGAAGCCGTGGTGTCGGTGGGGCTGGTGGTGCTGCTGATTCCGGGGCTGATCTGGGTCGCCGCGCGGATCTACCGGAACGCGGTCATGCGCACCGGCGCGAAAGTGAAACTCCGCGACGCCCTGCGCGCCGCCTGACGTTCTCCGGCCCCCGGTACCGCCGGGGCCGGATTTGCCGGTAATGCTCGAGGCCGCCCGGCGCTTGCGGTTTACGCTGCGCCGGACGGCCTCGTCTCCCCGGTCCCCACCGGTAGAACCAGTATGGCCACGGGTGATCTTCGCGCGCCAGTCGTCTCACTCGATCGTGGGGCGCACGAGTTGCCGCCCATGGGTACTTGATCGACGATCCGGTGCAAATCCGTGGAGGGAGCCGTATGGGCGAGCAACTGAAGGACGGGCTCGGGCAGGCGTGGGCGATGGTGGCCACGTTCGTCCCGAAACTCGTGGGATTCCTGATCATCCTGCTGATCGGCTGGCTGATCGCGAAAGCCGTCTCGAAAGGGCTGGCGCTCGTGCTCGGGAAAGCCGGTTTCGGGAAACTGGTGGAGCGCACCGGGCTGAGCGGAAAGGTCGGGCAGCAGAAGATCGACGCGACCGGGATCCTGGTCAAATTGGTCTACTACTTCATTCTGCTGATCGCGCTGCAGCTGGCGTTCGGCGTGTTCGGGCCGACCAACCCGGTGAGCCAGCTGCTCAACGACATCATCGCGTTCCTGCCGCGGATCGTGGTGGCGCTGGTGCTCGTCGTGGTGGCCGCGGCGATCGCGAAGGTGGTGCGGGACGTGGTCGCGTCCGCGCTGTCCGGCCGCGGGGCGGCCCGGCCGCTGTCGATGGCGGCCTACTGGCTGATCATGGCGTTCGGCATCATCGCGGCGCTCGGCCAGGTCAACATCGCGACGGCGATCACCGGCCCGGTGCTGATCGCGGTGCTGGCGACGATCGGCGGCGTGATCGTGGTCGGCTTCGGCGGCGGCCTGATCAAGCCGGCCCAGGACCGCTGGCGCGGCTGGCTGGCGAACATGGAGCACCAGCTGGAGACCCCGGCGCAGCGCACGGGCGAGATGGGCACCGGCCCGGCGGTCCCGCGCGCGGCGGTCGGCGTGGACAGCACCCCGACGCCGCCGGTGGGCACCCCGCGCCCGCAGGGCTGAGCGGGAGGTGAGCGGCGCGGGCCCGGCGGTCGGGGAAGCCGCCGGGCCCGCGCCGTTGTTCCGCCGGAGGGCGTGGTGAAGCTGCTGGGCCCGTGCTGTCCTGGCGGAGGCCGTGGTGAAGCCGTCGGGCCCGTGCTGTCCTGGCGGAGGGCGCGGTGAACTGATCCGCGGCCCGGCACCGTGCGCCCGCCGCGAGCTGCATCGGCGTGCCGCCGTACCGCGCACTGCCGTATCGGCGAGCCGCCGCATTCTCGCCGGATTCCGGACCGCTTCCGCCGACCGGCCAGGCGTGAGCTGCCCCCGCACCGCCGTACCGCGCACTGTCGCCCCGCCCGCGCCGTCCCACGGTCCGGGATGTCTCGCCCCTCACAGTCCCTAGGGAATTCACCCCGTCCGGAGCATGTTGGGAGCGGTAGGACGAAAGGGGCGTGACGTGGACTTCCTGCTGCACCACGGGATCACCGTGCTCGGCCAGTGGATTTCGATCGCGGAGCTCGCCGGGCAGGTGTTCGCGCTCGCCGTCGTGTTCCTCGCGCAGCGTCGCACCCTGTGGACGTGGCCCGTGCAGGTCGGGGCCACCGTGCTGCTGTTCGCCGTCTACGTCTCCGCGCACCTCGGCGGGCTCGCCGCCCGGCAGGTCGCCATCCTCGCCATCTCCGTCTACGGCTGGTGGGCCTGGACGCGCCGCCAGGACCCCGTGTTCGGCGTCGTCGTCCGCAAGGGCCGGCTCGCCGAACGGCTCGCCATGATCGGCGCCTTCGCCGTCGGCACCACCGTGATGGCGCTGGTGCTCGACGCGCTGCACGCCTCCTGGGCGCCCTGGCCGGACGCCGCCATCTTCGTCGGCACCCTCGTCGCGTTCGGGGCGCAAGGGCTCGGGCTGGTCGAGTTCTGGCTGGTCTGGCTGGCCGTGGACGCGATCGGCGTGCCGCTGCAGATCTCGTCCGGGCTGTACTTCTCCGCCGCCATCTACATCGTGTTCGCCGGGCTCGTCGTGCACGGCTGGTGGAGCTGGAACCGCTCGGCCGAACGCGTGGCCGGGCGGCAGGTCACGGCAGCATCCAGCTGAGCGCCGCCGTGCTCTGACCCCACACGATCAGGCACATCACCAGCAGCAGCCCGACGCTCCACGGCAGCACCTTCCGCAGCAGTTTCCCCTCTTCGCCGGGCAGGTTCGCCGCCACGCAGGCGATCGTGAGGTTCTGCGGCGACACCATCTTGCCGAGGACGCCGCCGGAGCTGTTCGCCGCGGCGAGCAGGTCCGCCGGCAGGCCCGTCTGGTGCGCCGCCGTCACCTGCAGGGCACCGAACAGCGCGTTGGCCGAGGTGTCCGAACCCGAGACGGCGACGCCGAACCAGCCCAGTACCGGCGAGAGGAACGCGAGCCCGGCGCCCGCGGCGGCGATGAACGTGCCGATCGTCGTCGTCTGGCCGGACAGGTTCATCACGTAGGCCAGCGCGAGGACGCCGGTGACGGTGAGGATCGCGAACCGCAGCTCCTTGACCGTGGCCAGCCACTCCCGCGCGGTGTCGCCCGTCCGCACCGCCAGCAGCGCCGCCGTGACGACCCCGGCCAGCAGCACCAGCGTGCCGCCGGTGTTGAGGATCGGCAGCGAGAACGTGTTGCCGGACACCGGTTTCCCGTTCGGGGCGGCGACGTTCAGCCCCGGCCAGTGGAACTTCCAGGTCGCCTTGTCCAGCAGCCGCTTCACCGGCGGCAGCACGGCGATCGAGAAGATCACGATGATGAGCAGGTAGGGCAGGTACGCCTTGACGACGTCGTCGCGGGAGTCTTCCGGCGGCGTTTCGGCGGTCGCCGTCCCGCCGGTGCCGATCCGGACCGCGTCGGGGACCGGGCGCCGGGTCTGGGGGAGGGCGACCAGCGCGGCCGCGCCGGCGAGCGCCGCGCCGATGTCGGCCAGCTGCGGGGACACGAAGTTCGAGGCGAGGAACTGCACGAGCCCGAAGGCGACCCCGCAGACGAGCGCGGGCAGCCAGGTGTCGCGCAGGCCGCGCTTGCCGTCGACGATGATCACCAGCAGCAGCGGCACGACCAGCGCGAGCAGCGGCGTCTGCCGCCCGACGATCGACGAGACCTCCTGCAGCGGCAGCCCGGTGACCTGGGCGAGGGTGACGACCGGGGTGCCCATCGCACCGAAGGCGACCGGCGCGGTGTTGGCGACCAGCGCGACGACGGCCGCCTTGACCGGGTGGAACCCGACGGCGACGAGCATCACGGCGCTGATCGCGACCGGCGCGCCGAACCCGGCGAGGGCCTCCATGAGCGCGCCGAAGCAGAAGGCGATGATCAGCGCCTGGATGCGCGGGTCGTCGGAGATCCGGCCGAACGAGCGGCGCAGGACGTCGAAGTGCCCGGTCCGCACGGTGAGGCGGTAGATCCACAGCGCGTTGACGACGATCCACATGATCGGCCACAACCCGAACGCGGCGCCCTGCAGCGCCCCGGAGACGGCCTGCACGACCGGCATCCCGTACGCGGCGACGCCGACGACGAGCGCGACGAGCAACCCGATCAGCGCGGCGTGGTGCGCCCGCATCCGGACGGCGCCGAGCAGGACGAGGACGGTGGCCAGGGGGAGCACGGCGACGAGCGCGGACAGGCCCAGCGAGCCCAGCGGAGTCAGATCCTGCACGAACACGGGCGACCTCCGTTTTCCACGATGCGAAAACGGCCTTTCGGCGGGTGCCCGAGATCTTCGTCACAAACCAGGCGGTCCGTCAAGAAGTTGAGACCGGTTGGCCCAACCGGTCAGGAGCTGACCGGCAGCACCGCGAGCGCGGTTTCGGCGATGCCGCGCAGGTCGGCTTGGTCGCAGCCGCCCTTGCCGAGGGCTTCGATGCCCCGCATGGTCGCCAGGAGCAGGCCGGCCAGCCGGGCCGGGTCGTGCCCGCCGGCGATGTCACCCGCGCGCTGGGCCCCCGCGACGCAGGTCGTCAGCAGGCCGTTCAGCTCGCGGAACGCCTTGCGGGCGCGGTTCGCGATCTCGGGGTCGTGCTCCGCGCACTCGGCGGCGGCTTTCGCGATGAGGCAGCCCCGGTGGATGTCGTCCGCGGCGACGGATTCGGCGTCGGCCAGGACGTAGTCGCGGAGCCGCTGGTAGGCCTCGCTGTCGGGGCCCTCGAGCTTCCGGCGCGCGCCTTCGACCGCGGTGGTGCAGTGGTCGTCGAAGACGCGCACGAAGAGGGCGTGCTTGTCGCCGAAGGCGCCGTAGAGGCTGCCTTTGCCGAGGCCGGTCGCGGCGGCGATGTCGTCGATCTTCGTGCCCGCGTAGCCGGTCGACCAGAACCGGTCCCGCGCCGTGCGCAGGACCGCGCCTTCGTCGAAGCCGCGGGGTCTCGCCATGGCTCCAGGATAGGCATTCTTGACTGTCTCGTCCAGAACGGCGTACGTTCTGGACGAGACAGTCAAGAATTCGGGAGGACAGCATGAAGCTGGCGAACAAGACCGCGCTCGTGACCGGCGCCGGGACCGGCATCGGCCTGGGGATCGCGAAGCGGTTCGCGGCGGAGGGCGCGCACGTCGTCATCACCGGGCGGCGCAAGGAGGTCCTCGACGACGCCGTCGCCGAGATCGGCGGCTCGGTGCAGGCGATCCGCGCCGATTCCGCGAACCTCGCCGACCTGGACGAGGTGTACCGCGCGATCGCCGAACGCGGCCGCGGCCTGGACGTCGTGGTGGCCAACTCCGGCGGCGGCGTCACCGCCCCGCTCGGCGAGATCACCGAGGAGCAGTTCGACGTCACCTTCGGCACGAACGTCAAGGGCGTGCTGTTCACCGTGCAGAAGGCGCTGCCGCTGCTCAACGAGAAGGCGTCGGTCATCATCACCGGCTCGACGACGTCGACCCGGGTGGCGCCGGGGATGAGCGTCTACGCCGCGACGAAGGCCGCCGTCCGCAACTTCGCCCGCACCTGGGCGCTCGACCTGCAGGGCCGCGGCGTGCGCGTGAACGTCCTGAGCCCGGGGCCGACGCTCACCCCGGGCCTGCTCGGCCTGGCCGAACCGGGTGCGCAGCAGGCGATGGTGGAGCGGATGGCGGAGGCGGTCCCGCTGGGCCGCCTCGGCGACCCCTCGGAGATCGCCGCGGCGGCGCTGTTCCTGGCCACCGACGAGGCGAGCTTCGTCAACGGCGTCGAGTTCTTCGTCGACGGCGGCCAGGCGCAGGTCTAACGCAAGGTGGCGTGGCTCGGCGTCAGGTCCTTCAGGGTCCGGACGCCGAGCAGCTGCATCGTGCGGACCATCTCCGTCCGCAGGATGTCCACGCACCGCTGGACGCCGCGTTCGCCGCCGGCCATCAGGCCGTACAGGAACGCGCGGCCGATCAGCACCGCGTTCGCGCCGCGGGCGATCGCCGCCACGATGTCGCCGCCGGACAGGATGCCCGTGTCGATCCAGACTTCCGCCTCGCCCTGGACCTCGTCCAGCACCGCCGGGAGCAGCTCCAGCGGCGTCGGGGCGCGGTCGAGCTGGCGGCCGCCGTGGTTGGAGATCAGCACCGCGTCCGCGCCGTGCTTGACGACGTCGCGGGCGTCGTCGACGTTCTGCACGCCCTTGACCACCAGCTTGCCCGGCCAGGTCTGCCGGACCCAGTCGAGGTCGTCGAAGTTCAGCGTCGGGTCGAAGAGCTTGTTCAGCAGCTCCGCGACCGTGCCGCCGAAGTGGTTGAGCGACGCGAACTCGAGCGGCTCGGTGGTCAGCAGGTTGAACCACCACGCCGGGTGCGTCGCGCCGTCGAGGAACGTCTTGAGCGTGAGCGCCGGCGGGATGGTCAGGCCGTTGCGGACATCGCGCAGGCGGGCGCCGCCGACCGGGGTGTCCACGGTCAGCATCAGCGTGTCGTAGCCCGCGGCCCACGCGCGATTCATCAGATCTTCGCCGGCGCCGTGGTCACGCCAGACGTAGAGCTGGAACCACTTGCGGGCGCCCGGCGCGGCTTCGGCGAGGTCTTCGATCGACGTCGTCGCCATGGTCGAGAGCCCGACCGGGATGCCGTTGCGCTCGGCGACCCGGCCCACCGCGCGCTCGCCCTCGTGCTGCATCATGCGGGTGAAGCCGGTGGGGGCGAAGGCGAACGGCAGCGCCGAAGTCTTGCCGAGGATTTCGCGGGTGGTGTCCACATCGGACACCCCGCGCAGCACGTTCGGGTGGAATTCGACGCGGCGGTACGCCTGTCGGGCGCGCAGCAGGCTGTCTTCGAGCTCGGCCGCGCCGTCGGTGTAGTCGAACGCCGCCCGCGGGGTGCGCTTGCGGGCGATCATCCGCAGGTCGGCGATGGTGTGGGCGTTCGCCAGCCGCCGGTCCGTCGGGTTGAGCACGATCGGCTTCGGCCGCAGGATCTGCTGCAGCTCGCTCGGCTTCGGCAACCGGCGCTTCGTCACCTTCATCACTCCCTACGTGCAGCGAGGCCCGGCAGACATCGGATGTCTGCCGGGCCCCGAACCTAGCAGTGTTTTGCCGACCGCGGGCTCACGCGTTCCCGGAATCCGACGTCTGCGGCCCGGCGGCCGCGATGTCGTCGAGCCGGTACTTCGTGGCCGCTTCGAGCACCTTCGCCTGGTCGACCTCGCCGCGCTTGGCCAGGATCGACAGCGCCCCGACGGTGATCGACTCGGCGTCGACCAGGAACTTCCGCCGCGCCGCCGGTCGGGTGTCGGAGAAGCCGAACCCGTCGGTGCCCAGCGTCAGCATGTCGGTCGGGACGTACGGGCGGATCAGGTCCGGCACCGCGCGCATCCAGTCCGACACCGCCACGACCGGCCCGTTCGCGCCCTGCAGCTTCTCGGTGACGAACGGCACGCGCGGCTCGCTGCCCGGGTAGAGCAGGTTGTCGTGGTCGATCTCGACGGCCTCGCGCCGCAGCTCGGTCCACGACGTCGCCGACCACACCGCGGCCCGCACGCCCCACTCCTCGGCCAGCAGCTTCTGCGCCTTCAGCGCGTCCGGCATCGTGACGCCCGAGACGAGGATCTGCACCTCGGGGCCGTCGCCCTCGGGGGCGTCGGCGTACTTGTACAGGCCCTTGAGCAGGCCGTCGACGTCGAGGTTCTCCGGCTCGGCGGGCTGCTGGTACGGCTCGTTGTAGATCGTCATGTAGTAGAAGACGTTCTCGCCGTTGCCGTCCGGGCCGGCCTCGCCGTACATCCGGCGCAGGCCGTCCTTGACGATGTGCGCGATCTCGAACGACCACGCCGGGTCGTAGGCCACCGCGGCCGGGTTGGTCGCCGCCAGCAGCAGCGAGTGCCCGTCCGCGTGCTGCAGACCCTCACCCGTCAGGGTGGTCCGGCCGGCGGTGGCGCCGAGCACGAACCCGCGGGCCATCTGGTCGGCGGCCGCGTACAGGCCGTCACCGGTGCGCTGGAACCCGAACATCGAGTAGAAGATGTAGATCGGGATCATCGGCTCGCCGTGCGTCGCGTACGACGTGCCGACGGCGGTGAACGACGCGGTCGAGCCCGCCTCGTTGATGCCCTCGTGCAGCAGCTGGCCCTTCTCGGACTCCTTGTAGGCCAGCATCAGGCTCGCGTCGACCGAGGTGTACGTCTGGCCGTGCGGGTTGTAGATCTTCGCCGTCGGGAACATCGAGTCGAGGCCGAAGGTGCGGGCCTCGTCCGGGATGATCGGGACGACGCGCTTGCCGATCTCGGAGTCCTTCGCCAGCTCGCGGACCAGCCGGACGAACGCCATCGTCGTGGCGACCTCCTGCTTGCCGGAGCCCTTCCGGATGCCCTCGTAGACCTTGTCGCCCGGCAGCACCAGCGCCTTGGCGGCCTTGGGACGGCGTTCCGGAAGGAACCCGCCGAGCGCCTTGCGGCGGCCGATCATGTACTCGATCTCGGGCGAGTTCGCGCCCGGGTGGTAGTACGGCGGCAGCTTCGGGTTGCGCTCGAGCTCCTCGTCGCTGATCGGGATCCGCTGCGAGTCGCGGAACAGCTTCAGGTCGTCGAGGGTGAGCTTCTTCATCTGGTGCGTGGCGTTGCGGCCCTCGAACGCCGGGCCCAGGCCGTAGCCCTTGATCGTGTGGGCCAGGATCACCGTCGGCTGGCCGTGGTGCTCCAGCGCCGACTTGTACGCCGCGTACACCTTGCGGTAGTCGTGGCCGCCGCGCTTGAGGTTCCAGATGTCGGCGTCGGAGAGGTCCTTGACCAGGTCCTTCGTCCGCGGGTCGCGGCCGAAGAAGTGCTCGCGGACGAAGGCGCCGTCGTTGGCCTTGTACGTCTGGTAGTCACCGTCCGGGGTGACGTTCATCAGGTTGACCAGCGCGCCGTCGCGGTCGGCGTGCAGCAGCGAGTCCCACTCGCGGCCCCAGATCACCTTGATGACGTTCCAGCCGGCGCCGCGGAAGTACGACTCCAGCTCCTGGATGATCTTGCCGTTGCCGCGCACCGGGCCGTCGAGCCGCTGCAGGTTGCAGTTGATCACGAAGGTCAGGTTGTCGAGGCCCTCGCCGGCCGCGACGTGGATCAGGCCGCGGGACTCGGCCTCGTCCATCTCGCCGTCGCCGAGGAACGCCCAGACGTGCTGGTCGTCGGTGTTCTTGATGCCGCGGTCGCGCAGGTAGCGGTTGAACCGCGCCTGGTAGATGGCGTTCATCGGGCCGAGGCCCATCGACACCGTCGGGTTCTCCCAGAACTCCGGCATCAGCCGCGGGTGCGGGTACGACGGCAGGCCGCCGCCCTCGCCGGCGTGGCTGAACTCCTGGCGGAAGCCGTCGAGCTGCGACTCGCTCAGCCGGCCCTCGAGGAACGCGCGGGCGTAGATGCCGGGGGAGGCGTGGCCCTGGATGTAGATCTGGTCGCCGCCGCCGGAGTGGTCCTTGCCGCGGAAGAAGTGGTTGAAGCCCACCTCGTAGAGCGCGGCCGAGGAGGCGTAGGTCGAGATGTGGCCGCCGACACCCACGCCCGGGCGCTGCGCGCGGTGCACCATGATCGCCGCGTTCCAGCGGATCCAGGCGCGGTAGCGGCGCTCGATGTCCTCGTCGCCGGGGAACCACGGCTCGTTCTCGGTGGGGATGGTGTTGACGTAGTCCGTCGAGGTCAGGGCCGGGACGCCGACGTTCCGCTCCCGGGCCCGCTCGAGGATGCGCAGCATCAGGTACCTGGCTCGCTGCTGCCCGCCCCTCGCGAGGGCCTCGTCGAAGGAGTCCAGCCACTCGGCGGTCTCCTCCGGGTCGATGTCGGGCAGGTGCGCCGCCAATCCGTCACGGATGACGCGTACGCGTGCCGGGGTCTCCTTGCCGGAGGCGCCGTCGTTCTGCGGGGCCAAGGGGTCTCCTTGCGAAAAGTTGTAGCCGGTGGTGCTCGTACGCGGGGGTGTACGACTCTCCATCGTCGTCTTCCGTCCCGGCTTCCGCACCGCTACTTGGCGGTAACATAGGCCGACCCGGTCGAGCCACTCCCAGCGCGCGGTGTATCGCGCGCGCGTTTTCTTCCTCCCCACCCTAGGGGACGACCCCTCCAGGGGTGGCAGACCGGGGGCGCCAGGCACCCGAAACGCCGTCGCGGGCGCCCGGTCGCGGGCCGTATCCTGCGACACGAGTTGTCAAAGATCCGGTGTGGACGGTTGCGCGCGGAGCCTCACCAGTGTTCGCTATCGGCAACCGGGTAGCCGAGTGTGGCGAAGTCGTACCCTTCGCGGGTGCTTCGAAGCCACGCTCCGTCGTAGTTGGAGGAGTGAAAGCAGTGGTCGCCGCGGGAGACGCTGATCAGAGCAGCGTCGCCGAGAGGCTCGGCATCAAGCCCGAGATGGTGGTCCAGGAGATCGGCTGGGACGAGGACGTCGACGACGACGTCCGCGCGGCGATCGAGGAGCAGATCGGCGGGGACATCCTCGACGAGGACGCCGACGAGGTCATCGACGTGGTGCTGCTCTGGTGGCGCGAGGACGACGGCGACCTGGGCGACGCGCTCATCGACGCCAGGGGCCCCCTGGAGGAGACGGGTGTGATCTGGGTGCTGACCCCCAAGACGGGACAGCCCGGGCACGTCGAGCCGAGTGAGATCGCCGAAGCGGTGCCCGCCGTCGGCCTGGCCCAGACCGCCAACATCAGTGTCGGCCCGAACTGGATCGGCACCCGCCTGGTGTCGCCGAAGTCGAAGTCGAAGCAGCGCTGAGCCGGTCCCGCCGGGCGGACACGATAGGGTTGTCGTCGCAGGCACGTGTCCGTTCGGGAGAGGAAACGCTGGTATGACCGTCGAGGTCGGTTCTGAGGCCCCTGACTTCACGCTCAACGACTACAACAAGCAGCCGGTCCAGCTGTCGTCGTTCCGGGGTGACAAGCCGGTGCTGCTGGTCTTCTACCCGTTCGCGTTCAGCGGCATCTGCACGGGCGAGCTGTGCCAGCTCCGCGACGAGTTCGCGGACTACGACAACAAGGGCGTCCAGGTCCTCGGCGTCTCGGTCGACACGCCGTTTTCGCTCAAGGCGTGGGCCGAGAAGGAGGGCTACCAGTTCCCGCTGCTGTCCGACTTCTGGCCGCACGGCGAGGTGGCGCGCGCGTACGGCGTGTTCAACGAGGACGCGGGCCTGGCGGTGCGCGGCACGTTCCTGATCGACACCACCGGTGTGGTCCGGTTCGCCGAGGTCAACGCGCCGGGCGAGGCCCGCGACCAGCAGGGCTGGAAGAAGGCCGTGGCCGAACTGGTTTGATCTTCCGGCCGGCGGTCCCTGCCGCGGGACCGCCGGCCGCGGGGCGCATAGCTCAGCGGAAGAGCACTCGGCTTACACCCGAGCGGTCGCAGGTTCGAACCCTGCTGCGCCCACGGTTCTCGGGGTGAGGTGTGTTCGCGGAACGCGCGAACCGGCTCGCCCCGTCGTGTCTCCCGGGGGTGCAACCCCCAGACCCCGCCCGAGGGCAAGCCCCCGGACCCCCGCCGTGGTCGCGTTGGGGACGGAGGGCTCGCTCGGATGTCGGTTCGCATCGGCGAGGCTGGCCCTGCGGAGTCACGCTGCCATGGCCGGTTCGGAGACGGCCGCCGCGGTGCGGCGCATCGTCGTCACCAGCAGTGCCAGCCCGGCGAACAGCACCGCCGCGATCACGCCCGTCACGTTCAGCGCCGTCGTGAACGCCGCCTTCGCCTGGTCGGCCAGCTCCGGGCGGGTGACGTCGACGGCGAGAGTGGTGCCCGCCGGGAACACGCCGTGGTACACCGCCGCCGCGGTGAGGCCGATCAGGGCCAGGCCCAGTGAGCCGCCGAGGTAGTTGCCGGTGTCGGCCATCGAGGCCGCCGAGCCCGCGCGCTCCGGCGGGACCGAGCCGACCACCAGCCCGATGCCCAGCGCGAACAGGGGGCCCGTGCCCAGCGTCAGCACG
The DNA here is from genome assembly GCF_053601335.1 of Amycolatopsis sp. NPDC004747. NCBI lineage: Bacteria > Bacillati > Actinomycetota > Actinomycetes > Pseudonocardiales > Pseudonocardiaceae > Amycolatopsis > Amycolatopsis sp. NPDC004747. Next base: position 194,346 of record NZ_JBSGBQ010000018.1, read on the forward strand.
GTGATGCCCGCCACGACCGGCCCGAGCCCGTCGGTGACGGCCAGCGAGAGGCTGCCCGCGGCGGACACCACCAGGCCGCCCGCGATCGCCGTGACCGGGGTCACGAACCGGGTCAGCGCCGGCGCGGTCATCGTGCCCACCGCCACGCCCAGGCCCATCGGGGCGAACAGCAGCGCCGAGGCGAGCGGGGAGTGGCCGAGCACGCTCTGCAGGTACTGCGTCACCAGCAGGCCGACCCCGGCCATCGCGACCCCGGCGAACACCAGCGCGACGAGCACCGCGGTGAACGGGCGGTTCCGGAACAGCCGCAGGTCCAGCAGCGGCGCCGCGGTCGTCAGCTGACGGCGGGCGAAGCCGGCGCCCAGCAGCGTCCCGGCCGCGATCGCCGCGAGCGGCAGGCCGAGCGAGCCGGTGGCCAGCTGCTTGAGGCCGAACACGATCAGCAGCACCGCGGCCAGCGAGAGCGCCACCCCGGGCAGGTCCAGCCGCCCGGACGCCGGTGCGCGGAACTCGGGCAGCAGGAACGGCCCCGCGACGAGCAGGACGGCGACGGCCGGGACGGCGACCAGGAACACCGAGCCCCACGAGAAGTGCTGGAGCAGGAAGCCGGCGAACACCGGGCCGGCCGCGCCGCCCGCGAACTGGCAGGTGGCCCAGATGGAGATGGCCTTCCCGCGCTGCTTTTCGTCGCGGAACATGTTCGTGATCAGGGCGAGCGTCGAGGGCATCAGCGTCGCCCCGGCCACCCCGAGCGCCCCGCGCACGACGATGAGCATCACCGGCCCGGTCGAAAACGCGGCGACGATCGACAGCAGCCCGAAGGCCCCGCCACCGGCCAGCAGCAACCGCCGCCGCCCGATCCGGTCGCCGAGGGTGCCCATCGTGATGACGAACCCGGCGACGACGAAGCCGTAGCTGTCGGTGATCCACAGCTGTTCGGTGCTGCTCGCGCCGAGATCCGCGCTCAGCTGCGGCAGTGCCAGGAACAGCGACGTCATGTCCATGGCGACGAGGAGGGTGGGCAGCACGAGCACCGCCAGCCCCAGCCACTCCCGCCGTCCGGCCGGCTTCTCCATGCTCGCTCCTTCTCCGTGGTCCGTTTGCCAGGAGGTCGGAGCCGTCGTAGAGGACCGGACACGGGCGGGGAAATTCGTTCGCGACGCCGGACAGCGTCGAGGACGTCAAGATCATCCTGCTGGACGTCACCCCGGGCTGGATCAGCGAGACGCTCGAGGCGATGGGGGAGGACGGTGGCCGCGGGACGCCGGTGGCGGTCGTCGCCGAGGCCTACCGTTCCCCGGTCGAAGGCGACGCGAACGGCCCGACCGTCGTGCCGCGCTGACCGGTGTCACGCCGCATGCCAGGCGTGCTCGGCGAAGGTGTCGTCCAGCGGTGCGCGGGTGAGCCGGTTCGCGAACGTCGACAGCGTGTACGTCCCGATCCCCAGCACCACCTCCAGCGCGTTCCGCTGCGTGAATCCGGCGCCGGTGAACGCTTCCAGGACGTCGGCCGGGACCTCGCCGCGTGTGTCCATCACCGCGTGGACGAAGACGCGCAGCGCCTCCAGGCGCGGCTCCGGCAGCGGGGACTCCGCCCGCAGCGCCGCCACCAGCTCCGGTGAGGCGGACAGGCGGATCAGCGTGGCCGTGTGCATCGCCACGCAGAGGTGGCACTCGTTGCGCGCCGCCACGGTCATGATCAGCACTTCGCGTTCCAGGGGGGCCAGTGTCGTGGCCTCGAAGATCGCGCTCAGCTTGAGGAAGCCGTTGAGCAGTTCCGGTGAGGTCGCCAGCCGGGCGACGGCGGACGGGACGCGGCCGAACTTCTTCGCGGTGGCCACCATCGCGGGGCGGGCGGCGGGCGGTGCAGACTCCGGGGTGTGATCGGCGAACAAGGTGTCTCCCGAGCTAGAATCGTCAACGTGGTTGTCGAAACCGTAAACCTGGTTGTCGAGTTTGGCAACCCCTCATGACGGAGACGCCGGGGTACGAGCTGCCCTTCCTGCTCTTCGGCGGCTTCCGCACGCTCATCGACCGCCTGCACGCCGAGCTCGCCCGCCGCGGCCACCCCGACGTGCGGCCGTCGTACGGCTTCGCCATGCAGGCCGTCGGCGTCCAGGGGGCGACGGCGTCGGAAATCGGCCGCCGCCTGGGCGTTTCCAAGCAGGCGGCGGGCAAGACGGTGGAGCGGCTCGAGGCACTCGGGTACGCCGAGCGCGCCGACGACCCGGCCGACGCCCGCCGCAAGATCGTCCGGCTTACCGCACACGGCGTCGACGCGCTCAGGAAGTCGGCGGAGATCTTCGACGAGCTGCGCGCGGACTGGGCACGCGTGGTCGGCGCCGAGCGAATCGCGGCGCTGGAGAACGACCTGCGCGCGGTGGTCGGGCCGGCGGCGTACCGGTTGGACGCCGCCGGCTGGTTGTCGAGCTGAATCCCGGCTCAGGAACCGGGGTCGGCACGCACTTTCGGCCGGGAGCCGCGGGGCCGGTCGCGGTCGAAGTACGCCTCGATCTCCCGGGCTTCGTGGCCGGGCAGCCACCGGGCCGAGTAGGTCGTGCCGTACCAGTCGATCTCGCCGGAGGCCAGTTCCGCGGCGGTGTCGTAGTCCTCGGGGTCGACGCGGTCGCTGTAGTACCAGGTGCCGTCGTCGCCGGCGCGCAGGAACTCCAGCTGCAGGTCCGGGCCGACGAACAGGTAGCCGCAGGACCGCCCACCTCGGTGCAGGGCGGCCACGCGCCGGGTGCCGTCCTGGGGCTGGTGTTCGCGGCCGGTGTCGAAGAAGCGGTTCAGGTGCTTCGGCGGGGGCAACGGGCTGTCGCGGAGCAGGGAGCGAGCTAGAAGCCGCAGCCGGGGTCCGGGGCGTCCTCCGACAGCGGGCTGCCCGCCGGGAGCACGTACAGGACCTCCAGCACCAACGGCGTCGACCCGAGGTTGCGGCCGATGTGCACCTGGTCGGGCTTCTCGGTGAACGCGCGCCCGGTGGTGAAGACGCCGTCGACGCTGCAGTCGGCCAGGTTGTGCGTGAGCGTTCCGGCCTTGACGTACGCGTACAGCGTGCCGTCGTGGAAGTGCCAGCCCGTGTAGCCACCGGGCTGGACGGTGATCTCCCGCAGCGTGTAGTCGGTGTGCCCGATGGTCTTCTGGGCCAGGATCGTGCCGCTGACCCCGCTGCCGGGCGTCGCGGAGGCGGTCGAGGGAAGCACCAGGGCCGCGGCGAGGGCGGCCGTGACAACGGCGATCGGCTTGCGCATCGGCCCAAGCTACCGCGTCCGGGCGTGCCCTCGGGGGCAGTGTTCCGGGTAGTTTGCGACCATGGACGCGGACGTTTTCGGGCAGGTCCTCGGCGCGGTGCGGGAGTTCGTGCGCAAGGAGATCGTGCCGCGCGAGGCGGAGATCGACGCACGCGACGAAATCCCCGCCGAACTGCGGGAACAGGCCGCCGAGCTCGGGTTGTTCGGCTGGGCGCTGCCGGAGGAGTACGGCGGGCTCGGCCTCGGCATGGCCGAAGACGTCCGGCTGGCGATCGAGCTCGGCTGGACGACGCCCGCCTTCCGGTCCCTGTTCGGCACCAACAACGGCATCGCCGGCCAGGCGATCGTGCACCACGGGACGCCGGAGCAGCGCACCCGCTGGCTGCCGCGGCTGGCCGCCGGGCGGTCGATCGCGTCGTTCGCGCTCACCGAAGCCGAGGCCGGCTCGGACCCGGGCGGGCTGACCAGCCGCGCGGTCCGCGACGGCGACGGCTACCGGCTCTCGGGCACCAAGCGGTTCATCACCAACGCGCCGCTCGCCGAGGTGTTCGTCACCTTCGCCCGCACCGAGCCGGGAAGCACCGGCAGCCACGGCATTTCCGCGTTCCTCGTGCCCGCGGGCGCGCCCGGCGTCACCGTCGGCCCGCACGACGCCAAGATGGGCCAGGCCGGCGCGTGGACGTCGGAGGTGGTCTTCGACGACGTCGAGCTGTCCGCCGGCGCACTGGTCGGCGAAGAGGGCAAGGGCTTCGGCATCGCGATGGCCTCGCTCGCCCGCGGCCGCCTGCACATCGCGGCGCTGTGCGTCGGCCTGGCCGAGCGGGCGCTCGCCGAAGCCGTCGAGTACGCGCGGACGGCGCGCCAGGGCGGCCGGGTGATCGGCGAATACCAGCTGGTGCAGGCCCTGCTCGCGGAATCCCACGCCGAACTCGCGGCCGGCCGCGCGATGGTCCACGAAGCGGCGGCGAAGTACGACTCGGGCGAGGACCGCAAACTCGGGCCGTCGTCGGCGAAGCTGTTCTGCACCGAGATGCTCGGCCGGGTCGCGGACCGGGCGGTGCAGGTGCACGGCGGGACGGGGTACGTCCGCGGGGTCACGGTCGAGCGCATCTACCGCGACGCGCGGCTGTTCCGGATCTACGAAGGCACGAGCGAGATCCAGAAGCTCGTGATCGCGCGGCAGCTGCTGAAGGGCTGAACTTGCGCTGGAGTCCGCTCCAGGTCTTAGCGTCGGAGGCATGACCACCACCGCACAGCACAAGATCGGCTCGGGGTTCGGCGCGGCCACCACGGCGGCCGAGGTCGTCGCCGGGACCGACCTGACCGGCAAGCTCGCCGTCGTCACCGGCGGCTACTCGGGCATCGGCCTGGAGACCACTCGCGCACTGGTCGCCGCGGGCGCGCACGTCGTCGTTCCGGCCCGCCGCCGCGTCACGGCGGAAGAAGCCTTGCAGGGCTTCGAAAACGTCGAGATCGACGAACTCGACCTCGGGGACCTCGGCAGCGTCCGGGCGTTCGCCGAGCGGTTCCTCGCCACGGGCCGGGAAATCGACATCTTCGTCGGCAGCGCCGGGATCATGGCGCTGCCGGAGACCCGCGTCGGACCGGGCTGGGAGGCGCAGTTCGCCACCAACCACCTCGGGCACTTCGCCCTGGTGAACCGGCTCTGGCCGGCTTTCCGCACCGGAGCCCGGGTGGTTTCGGTGTCCTCGCGCGGCCACCACTACGGCCCCGTGCGGTTCGACGACCTGAACTTCGGGCAGGGCTACGACAAGTGGCTCGCCTACGGCCAGGCCAAGACCGCGAACATCCTCTTCGCGGTGCGGCTCGACGAACTCGCCCGCGAAGCCGGTGTCCGCGCGTTCGCCCTGCACCCCGGCCGGATCCTGACGCCGCTCGTGCGCCACCTGTCCGACCAGGAGCTGGCCGACTCGGGCATGCTGGCCGAAGGCCCCGCGGCGAGTGTCCTCAAGACGCCGGAGCAGGGCGCGGCCACCCAGGTCTGGGCGGCGACGTCCGCGCAGCTCGACGGCCTCGGCGGCGTGTACCTCGAGGACTGCGACATCGCCGAGCCCGCGCCGGCGGACGGCACCCGCACGGGCGTGAAGGACTACGCGATCGACCCGGTGCTCGCGGAACGCCTCTGGACGGTGTCCGCCGAGCTGACCGGCGTGAACGCCTTCGCTTGACCGCTGCTCCGACCACGGTATGACATCCCCTGGTCCGATGTACCCGCACCGCGCGGCACGGCAGCCTGGCGGCCATGACCAGACCACGAAACCGCCGCCGCGCGGTGCTGACGGCCGTCCTCGGGGTGGTCGCGCTGTTCGCGCCGCCGCCGGTCGCCGGTGCCCAGGCGTACCCGGCACCGGGCACGCCCGCGCTCGTCTGGGGTGCCTGCCCGGGCGGAGGCGGCCCGGACGGCGTGGAATGCGCCGAGCTCCCCGTCCCGGTGGACTGGGCCGCGCCGGACGGCCGCCGGCTCACCCTGGAAGTGGGACGGCTGAAGGCCGACGGCCCGGCGCAGGGCACGCTGCTGGTGAACTACGGCGGCCCGATCGGCACCCAGATCGAGATCATGCGCGACCGGCTCTTCACCCCGGGCTTCCAGCCGTTCGCGGGCCTGCGGCACACGATGGACGTCGTCACCTGGGACCTGCGGGGCTATCCGGGGCTGAGCAGCCCCACGGTGTGCGGCGGACCGGCCGGTGTCCCGCACGGGCAGCGGTACCCGCGGCTGCCGCGCGACCAAGCGGGCTTCGACGCACTGGCGGCCGCCAACCGCGCGGCGATCGACGGCTGCCGCACCCGGGACCCGGAACTGTTCGACAGCCTGGATTCCGCCACCTTCGCCCGCGACGCCGACGCCGTCCGCCGCGCCCTCGGCGAACGGCAAGTCAACCTGTACACGGGCTCCTACGGGTCCGTCATCGGTGAGTCCTACGCGACCCTGTTCCCCGGCCGGGTGCGGACGATGATGATCGACGGCGGGTTCGACCACGCGGGAGATCCGGACGAGGAGGACCGGGCGCGGGCCCGGGACAACGAGCGGCAGGCCCAGCGGTTCTTCGCCTGGTGCGCCTCGGACACCTCGTGCGCGCTGCACGGCCGGGACGTAGCGCGGACCTGGCGCGCGCTGGTCGCCCGCGCGGAGCGGTCGCCGATCCCCGCCCCGCAGTTCGGCACCGCCTACGACGGCACGCAACTGCAGTGGCACCTGGTGGAAATGATCGTCGCGGCGGAGCAGCAACCCGTGCCGGCCGCGGGCTGGAGCCGGTTGGCGGACGCCATCCGGCAAGCCGGCGACGGCGACGCTTCCGGCTTCGGCCCCGACGACCGGGACCTCCCCTTCACGCCCTGCCTCGACTGGCCGAGGCCCGCCGGCTACCGCGACCTCGCCGGGACACAGGCCCGGCTCGCCCGGATCGCCCCCGACACCGGCAGCGCCGGCACCGGTTTCTGGCGGGCGCTGGAATGCCTCGGCTGGCCGGCCCCGGTGACCAACCCGCCGCGGCCACTGCCCGGCGGCCTCCCCGCCTTGCTGGGCGCCGGAACGTGGGTCGACTTCGGAGCCACCGAGCGCGCCGTCCGGGCGGTACCCGGCAGCGTCGCGATCCGCCACGACGGAGGCGGTCACGAGCTCTACGCCACCGGCGACGAGTGCGTCATCGCCCATGCCGACACCTATTTCACCACCCGACGGCTGCCCCCGCCCGGCACCCGCTGCCCGTGAGCCGCCCTAGAGCTTCTCCACTTCCCGCACCAGCAGGTCGATCTCCTCTTCGGTGTTGTAGTAGTGCACCGACGCCCGGACCATGGCCGGCAGGGCGCGCGCGGTGAAGTCGTACTGCGCCGAGGTGCGCGTCGACAGCGACGTGTTGATGTTCGCCTCGGCCAGCCGCACCTTGATTTCCGCGGCCTCCCTGCCCTCGACGCTGAAGGTGACCAGGCCGCACTTGCGCGCCCCGGCGTCGTGCACGTGCGCGCCGGCGTCGGCCAGCCGGCTTCGCAGCGTCGCGGCCAGCGTGGCGACGCGCTCCTCGATCGACGGCAGGCCCCATTCGAGGGCGTAGTCGACGGCCGCGCCGAGGCCGAGCACCGCGGCGAAGTCGCGTTCCCACACCTCGAACCGCTTGGCCGTCGGGTCGACGACGTACTCCTCCGGCGACTCCCAGCTCGCCGAGTGCAGGTCGAGCATGGCCGGCTCCAGCCGCTCGCGCAGCCGCGGGTGCACGTAGAGGAACCCGGTGCCGCGCGGCCCGCGCAGGTACTTGCGGCCGGTGCCGGACAGCGCGTCGCACTTCAGGCGTGTGACGTCGAGGTCGAGCTGGCCCGCCGACTGGCACGCGTCCAGCAGGAACGGGATGCCGGCCGCTTCGGCGACCGCGCCGATCTCCTCGGCCGGGTTCACCAGGCCGCCCTGGGTGGGGACGTGGCTGACGGCGATCAGCTTGACGTCGCCGTCGACGCGCCGCTTCAGCTCCTCGACGTCCAGCTGCCCGGCCTCGTCGTCGCCGACCACTTCGACGACCGCGCCGGTGCGCCGGGCGACCTGCAGGAACGCGATCGCGTTGCTGGCGTACTCCGCCCGCGAGGTCAGGATCCGGTCGCCGGGGCCGAACGGCAGCGCGTAGAACACCGCCTGCCAGGAGCGGGTCGCGTTGTCGGTGAGCGCGATGTCGTCGACGGCGGCGCCGAGCAGGCGAGCCACCGACGTGTAGACCGCGTCCAGTCGATCCGCGGCCCCGGCGGCGGCTTCGTAGCCGCCGACCAGCGCTTCGTGGCGCAGGTACCCGACGACGGTGTCGGTCACGACCGCCGGGGGCAGCGCCGCGCCCGCGTTGTTGAAGTGGACCACCTCGGCGCACCCGGGGGTCTCGAGGCGGGCGCGTTCGACGTCGAAGCTCATACAAACTGAATACAGTAGAGGGCAATTGTATGCAATACTGCCCGGCATGGCCCGCACCCCGTTGCGCAGCGACCTCATCGAGCAGATCACCGCCCGCGTGCTCGACCGGCGGCTCGCGCCCGGCGCCCGCGTCAACGAGGTGCACCTGGCCCGCGAGCTCGGCGTCAGCCGGACGCCGCTGCGGGAGGCGCTGATCGGGCTCGCCGACCGCGGCCTGCTGGTTTCCGCGCCCGGCCGGGGGTTCCTGGTGCCGCCGTTCGACCCGGAAGAGGCGCGCCGGCTCTACCCGCTGGTGGCCGAGCTCGAAGCGCTGGCACTGCGCTGGACGTCGCCGCTGGAGCTGGCCGGGCTGCCGGACGCGCTCGACGCCGTCGCCGCCGAAATGACGCTCGCCGACGGCGGCGACCTGTCCGCACTGGACGACCGGTGGCACGCGCTGCTGCTCTCGCGCTGCCCGAACCCGCACCTGCTGCGGCTGATCGAGCAGACGAAGCCGCTGCTCAAGCGCTACGAATCGGCGTACTTCGCCCGGCACGACCACGCCGGGGAAAGCATCGGCGAGCACCGCCGCATCGCCGCGGCCCTGCGCGACGGCGACCTGGCCACCGCGTCCGCGGTGCTCGTCGCCAACTGGGTGAAAGCCTTGGCGTACCTGGGGAAGGACGAAGGATGATCATCGCGCACCTGAGCGACCTGCACTTCGACGGCGGTGCCCGGGCGGAAGACCGCGTCGCGGCGGTGATGGGCCACCTCGCCGGGCTGCCGGTCGACGCGGTCGTCGTCACCGGCGACATCGCCGACCACGGCACGGCCGAGGAGTACGCGCGGGCCGCCGAACTGCTGAAGCACCCGGCGCCGGTGCTGCTGTGCCCGGGCAACCACGACGTCCGCGCGGCGTTTCGCACCGGACTGCTCGACCGGCCGGCGTCCGGCGACCCGATCAACCACGCCCGGGAGGTCGGCGGTGTGCTGTTCGCGTTGTGCGACTCGACGATCCCGGGCCGCGGCGCGGGTTTCCTCGCCGACGAGACCCTGACGTGGCTCGACGGCGTGCTGTCCGGCGGCGACGGTCCGGCGTTGGTGGCGTTCCACCACCCGCCGGTCGAGGTCGGCGTCCCGCTGGTGGACGCGATCCGCCAGTCCGGCGAAGAGAGACTGGCAGCGGTGCTCGGGCGGCACCCGAGGGTGAAGGCGCTGCTGGCCGGCCACGTGCACACGGGCGCTTCGACGACGTTCGCCGGCGTCCCCCTGCGCATCGCACCGGGCGTGGTGTCGGGTTCGCTGCTCCCGGTCGAGCCGGGCGGGGACAGCGGCTGGCCCGACGGCGGCCCGCTGGAGTACGACCGCCCGCCGGCCCTGCTGCTGCACGTCCTGCACGACGACGGCCGGGTGACCAGCCACCACCGCGTGGTCCCGTTCTGACCGCGCCGATCCGGGGAAAGTTCGGCTCCGAGTCACCGAACCGGCCGCCGCGGGCGATACAAGGGGTGTAGGTGTCCGCCCGGCCCGAAGGAGACACGAGATGCCCCATGCGGATGAGCAGGCCTCGAGCGTCGAGTGGGTGGTCGGTGACTGACACTGCCAACTCGTCGCAACCAAGGGCGGACAGGTGGGCGTGGGACGATCCGCTCGAGCACTTCCTCAAGCACCACGACGAGCTCCTGAACAAGCTGTTCGCCTACGTATCCCGGCGCATTCCGGGCTCCTGCGACGCCAAAGCCGTGTTCTGGCAGGTTTTGGAGCCGTTCGCCGCCTATCTCGACCGCGCCGACTGCCCGCCTGAAGCCCACCCGATGATCCTCTTCGGGATAGCAGGCAAGAAAGTGGCCGACTACTGGCGGCACGAAGAGCGTCGCGGAAAAGAGGTACTGACCGCCCCATCGGAACTGTCCTTGCTCGACGACCACCTGTCGGATCCGTTCGTCACCGCGGAGATGCGGATCGACCTGTTGCGCGCCCTGGGCGGACTCGACGCCGGTGAGCGCACGGCCTTGGTGCTGTGTCACGTCGACCAGCTCGATCAGGAGTCGGCGGCCCGGATCATGGGCGTGAGCCGGAACCAGGTGCGCTGGGTGCTGCGTACGGCGAAGAAGAAGCTGTGCGAGAGCGGCGCGCTCGACGGGTACATCGCCGGGTTGCCACCAGCGGTATCGCGAAGGAAACGACAAGGCGATTCTTCGGAGGGAGCCGAATGACCAGCGAGGAGAACTTCCGTCGGCTCTTCGAAGCGCGCACGGTCCCGCAGCGCCCCGACGACCTTCGGCCTAGCGCCGAGGACCTTCGCCGCCGGCTCGCCACGCGCAAACCGTGGGAGATCCACGAGCTCGTCGACGAGGTCGAGGGAAGCCGTCGCATCGCCGAAGCCCCGGAACCACCGGCTCGGATGACGGCGCCGGCCGGCGTTCCCCGGCACCGGGCCATCATGGCGGTCGACATCGAGAACTCGACCATGCGGACGAACTCGGTGCGTGCCCGGCTCCGCGACGTCCTTTTCGAGTTCCTCGACGAGGCGCTCGCGATCGGCGGGGTCCTCCGGAGGCACCGCGACCCGTTCATCGACCGCGGGGACGGTGCCCTGTGCCTGCTCCGGCCGTTCGACCAGCTGCCCAAGACCCTGCTGCTCACGACCGTCGTCCCGGCGCTGCACGACCTGCTCGAGAAGCACGCCGAGGCCCGGCCGGAGCTCGCGTTCCGGTTGCGGGTGGCCGTACACGCCGGTGAGGTGCACTACGACAGCCGTGGGCCCTACGGTGAGGACCTCGACCTCGCCTGCCGGCTCGTCGACGCTCCCGAGCTGAAGCGGCAGTTGCGCGACACGACGGCGCCGCTCGTGTTGGCCGTCTCGCAGGAGATGCACCGCTCGGTCGTGCGGCACGGCTACCCCGGTATCGACCGGGACGCCTTCAGCCAGGTCGTCCACATCAAGCTCGGCGGCGAACGGCTCCGCGGCTGGCTCCACACCCCCGAAACCGAGAGCCACGCCGAAGGGAACACCGCCTAGACGAGTGATGCGCAAGTCCGGTCCCACCGGAGGGGCGGGGGAGGTCGGACCCGCTCTGCCGCGGCTGAGCGGAGGACACTGCTGCCGCGGCTGGGAAGAAAGGATGTCCTCGCCGGACGGGCAGGCTCCGGGATGACCACCCGGCTCCGTGATTCAAGGCACATCACCCGCCCACCAACCGGGTCACGCATTACTCGTCTGGCAGCGGGCGTCAGCCGCTGAACACCGGGAGCGTGATCCGGGACGGCCGGGCCGCGTCGTGGAACACCTCGAAGCGGTTCGGCTTCCCGGTCACCGCCGAGGTCACCGGCTCGTCCGTTCCGTGGTTGCGGGCGAACCGCGGGAACGCGCCGCCCGCCACCTGGACGCGCAGCCGGTGGCCGCGGCGGAAGCGGTAGGCCGTCGGGTCGAGCGTCACCTCCGCCGTGACCACGTCGCCGTCGCCGTCCGAAGGGCGCAGCCGCAGGATCCCGTCGGTCACGTTGCGGGAGACCCCGCCCGCGTCGACGTCGCAGAGCCGGACGTAGACGTCCGCGTGGCCCAGCTCGGTGCGCACGTGCACGGTCGCCGACACCTCGCCGATGACGTCGACGTCCGACGGCAGCGGTTCGCCGGTGAACACCAGCACGTCCGGCCGGGCCTCGACCTCCTGGTTGTCGCGCTGCTTCCACGCGCCGGTGAGCAGCGGGCCGCCGACCGCCGGCGTCGGGTCGGCCGGGTCGTAGGTGAACGTCGTGGGCAGCGCCGGGTCCCCGAACGCCTCGCCGAGCCCGCCGATCGGGCGCAGGTGCGCGTCGGTCGCCTTCGACGGCGGCGGCCACGACTCGAAGTCCAGCCACGTCCCGGCGCCCTGGAGGAACAGCCGGACCGGGGACCGCTGCAGGTACGTCCGGTCGCCGAGCAGGTGCGCGCGCAGGAAGCCGAGCTGGTCGCGGATCATCGGGCCCATGCTCGCGGGCTCGCCGTGCGCCCACGGCCCGATCGTGATCCGCGGCGCCTTGCCCGCGTCGGCGAGGATCCGGAAGTCGCGCAGCTGCGAGCCGATGAACAGGTCGTACCAGCCGGTGACCATCGACACCGGGACGTCGAGGCGCGCCACTTCGGCGCTGTGGTCGGACATCGCCCAGTAGTCGTCTTCGGGGACGAAGTGCCCGGTGATGTCCTGCAGGAACTGCACCGGCCTGCCGATCGCGGCCACGTCGGCGCCGCTGATCGGCAGGTGGGCCATGGCCCGGCGGGTCCGGCGCGTCTGCAGCGGGTTCGGCAGCGCCGCGAAGCGCTCTTCCTGACGGCCGATCATCGCCGACCACGAGACCATGTTGTCCGCCGCGAGCACCCCGCCCGGGTAGAACGTCGAGACGAACTCCGACGCCGTCACCCCGAGGCACATCGCGGCCAGCGGCGGGTCGAGGTACGGCCCGATCGCCCACTGCGTGTGCCCGAGGTAGCTGGCGCCAGCCATGCCGAGGTTCCCGTCGCACCACGGCTGGGCGCGCAGCCACTCGGCGGTGGCGAGCCCGTCCTCGCGCTCGAGGTGGAAGGGCCGGAACTCGCCGCCGGAGCCGAACGAGCCGCGGGTGCTCTGGATGACTGTCTGCAGCCCGTGCCGCGCGAACGTCTCGCCGAAGAGCTTCGACAGCATTCCTTTGCGGCCGTACGGGGTGCGGATCAGCACGACCGGCGCCGACGTCGTCCCGGCCGGGGCGTACCGGTCGGCGAGCAGCGTGACGCCGTCGGGCATCGGCACGGCGAGGTCGCGCGTCACGACCGGCTTGGGCCCTTCGGCGCGGGGGAGTCCGAGCAGCTTGTCGACAAGTCGGTCCAGCACGGGCGCCCGCCTTCCGAAGTGGAGTCGATCCTTCCGGATCCGACCGTACCTCAGTTCGCGCGCGCGAGCCGTTCCGGCAACAGCAGCTTGGCCAGCTCTTCCGCCGGGATCAGGCCCTTCTCGACGACGAGCTCCGCGACACCCCGCCCGGTCGCCAGTGCCTCCTTGGCGATCTCCGTCGCGGCCGCGTAGCCGATGCTCGGGTTGAGCGCCGTCACCAGCCCGATGGAGTTCTCGACGTAGGCGCGCATGACGTCCACGTTCGCCGTGATCCCGGAAACGCACTTCGCAGCCAGCGTCCGGCAGGCCGCGCCCAGGTGCGTGATGCTCTCCGAGAGCGAGTGCAGGATGATCGGCTCGAACGCGTTGAGCTGCAGCTGGCCGGCCTCGGCCGCCATCGTGACGGTGACGTCGTTGCCGATCACCTCGAAGGCGACCTGGTTGACCACCTCGGGGATCACCGGGTTGATCTTGCCCGGCATGATCGACGACCCGGCCTGCACCGGCGGCAGGTTGATCTCGTTCAGCCCGGCTCGCGGGCCGGACGACAGCAGCCGCAGGTCGTTGCAGCTCTTCGACAGCTTCACCGCGATCCGCTTGAGCACGCCCGAAAGGTGCACGAACGCGCCGCAGTCCTGGGTCGCCTCCACCAGGTCCGCGGCGGTGACGACCGGCAGCCCGGTGATCTCGCGCAGGTGGCGGCACGCGGCTTCGGCGTACCCCGGCGCCGCGTTGAGGCCGGTGCCGATCGCGGTCGCGCCGAGGTTGATCTCGTGCAGCAGCGCGACGGCTTCGTTCAGCCGCTGCCGGTCCTCGCCGAGCATCACCGCGTAGGTGCCGAACTCCTGGCCGAGCGTCATCGGCACCGCGTCCTGCAGCTGCGTGCGGCCCATCTTCAGCACGTCGTGGAACTCGACGGCCTTGGCCGCGAAGGCCTTCTCCAGCACGATCATCGCTTCCGACAGCTCGCGCACGGCGAGGATCGTCGCGACGTTGACCGCGGTAGGGTAGGCGTCGTTCGTCGACTGCCCGAGGTTGACGTGCTCGTTGGGGTGCACCACGTGGTAGTCGCCCTTGGCGTGCCCGAGCAGCTCCAGCGCGCGGTTGGCGATCACCTCGTTGGCGTTCATGTTGGTCGACGTCCCGGCGCCGCCCTGGATGACGTCGACGACGAACTCGCCGTGCAGCGCGCCTTCGCGGATCTCCCGGCAGGCACCCGCGATCGCCTCGGCGATTTCGGGGGCGAGCAGGCCCAGCTCGGCGTTGGCGCGGGCCGCGGCCTCCTTGACCGCGGCGAGCGCCTCGATCAGGTGCGGGTAGGCGGCGAGCGTCGTGCCGGTGATCGGGAAGTTCTCGCGGGCGCGGGCGGTGTGCACGCCCCAGTACGCGCCGGCGGGGACGTCCTTGTCGCCCAGCAGGTCGTGTTCGCGGCGGGTGGTCATACGGTGCTCCCCACAGAAAGGTTTCCGGTGAATCGCAGGTTGTCCGGGCCGGGCGGGACCTCGGCCCCGCACAGCCCGAGCAGCGCGGCCAGCACCGGGTAGCGCGCCCGGTCCCCGCCGTCGGCGATCTTGAAGGCGATCGCCGTGCCGTCCGGCAGCGCGGCGACCTGGACGGCCTCGAAGCCGTCCTTGGCGATCAGCCCCGGCACCGCGCGCATGACCGCGGTGACGTCCCGCCGGCTGCCGCCGACCAGCTCCGGGTGCCGCCGGATGCCGTCGGCGACCAGGTGCTCCGGCGTGCCGGGCGCGGCGAGCGCGATCTTCGACACGGCCGTCGCGAGCCCGCGCAGCGTCGTCGCGAACAGCGGCGCGCCGCAGCCGTCGACGGCCACCCGGGCGATGCCCCGGCCGGTCAGGTCCTCGACCGTGCCGGCGATCGCGCGCTGCAGCGGGTGGGCCGGGTCGAGGTAGCCCTCGGCGGGCCAGCCGTTGAGCGCGCAGGTCGCGAGCATGGCCGCGTGCTTGCCGGAGCAGTTGTGCGCGAGCCGGTTCGGCGCCCGGCCCTCGGCGAGCCAGCGGTCGCGCTCGACCGGGTCGAACGGGAAGTCCGCGGGGTTGCCGAGCCGGTCCGGGGAGCGGCCGTCGAGGACCTCGAGGGCGGCGTCGAGGTGCATCGGCTCGCCGGAGTGGCTGGCCGCGGCGATGGCGAACCCGGCGGGGGACAGGCGCAGGCCGAGCCGTGCCATGGCGGTGGCCTGCAGCGGCTTCGCCGTCGAGCGCGGGTACATCGGGGAGTCGACGTCCCCGGCGGCGAACCGCGTCGAGCCGTCCGGGGCGAGCACCACGGCCGAGCCGTGGTGGACGCCCTCGACCAGGCCGTCGCGGATCAGCTCGACGAGGGGTTCGTGGCTCACATGCCCTCCCGGTCGAACGCGCGCATGTCGATCCGCTTGCGGACGCCGAACCAGCCCACGACCAGCGCGACCGCGATGGCGGGCAGCGCGAGCAGGGTGATCCGGCCGGTCTCGTCGAAGCCCATCAGCACGACGACGGCGGCGAGGAACACCAGCGTGGCGATCTCGGTGAAGGGCGAGAACGGCAGCCGGAACGACGGCCGCTCGAGGCCGTCGCGCTTCGCCTTGCGCACGAACAGCAGGTGGCAGAGCACGATGATGGCCCAGGTGGCGAGGATGCCGATCGCGGCGAAGTTCAGCACGATGTCGAAGGCCTCCTTCGGCACCAGGTAGTTGAGCCCGACGCCGAGCACGCAGACGGCCGCGGTGAGCAGGATCCCGCCGTAGGGCACGTGGTTGCGGTTCATCACGCCGGTGAACTTCGGCGCCGAGCCCGCCATCGCCATCGACCGCAGGATCCGGCCGGTCGAGTACAGGCCCGAGTTCAGGCTGGACAGCGCCGCGGTGAGCACGACCAGGTTCATCACGCTGTCGGCCGCCGGCACGCCCAGGTGTGAGAGCACGGTGACGAACGGGCTCTGGTCCTTCGTATAGGAGCTCCACGGCAGCAGCATCGCCAGCAGCACGACCGAGCCGACGTAGAAGACGAGGATGCGCCACATGATGGAGTTGATCGCCTTCGGCATGATCTTCTCCGGGTTCTGCGTCTCGCCCGCGGCGACGCCGACCAGCTCGACCGAGGCGTAGGCGAACACCACGCCCTGCACGATCAGCACCATCGGCAGCAGCCCGGCCGGGAAGATCCCGCCGTGGTCGGCGATCAGCTGCGGGCCGCCCGCGACGCCGTCGACCGGCGTCTGCGTCACCAGCAGGAAGATGCCGATCACCATGAACAGCACCAGCGCGGCGACCTTGACGATGGCGAACCAGAACTCCATCTCGCCGAACAGCTTCACCGACACCATGTTCAGCGTCAGGACGACGGCGAGGGCGATCAGCGCGAGCACCCACTGCGGGATCGGCGAGAAGAACGACCAGAAGTGCGCGTACAGCGCGATCGCCGTGATGTCGGCGATGCCGGTGGTCGACCAGTTGAGGAAGTGCATCCAGCCGGCGACGTATGCGCCCTTTTCGCCCATGAACTCGCGGGCGTAGGAGACGAAGGCGCCGCTGGAGGGCCGGTACAGGATCAGCTCGCCGAGCGCGCGGACGACGAAGAAGGCGAAGAGCCCGCAGACGGCGTAGACGATGGCCAGCGCCGGGCCGGCCTGGGCGAGCCGGCCGCCCGCGCCGAGGAACAGGCCGGTGCCGATCGCGCCGCCGATGGCGATCATGTTGACGTGCCGGGACTTGAGGGCCTTGTGGTAGCCGGCGTCGCCCGCGTCGGCGGTGGTGCCGGTCGTGGCCGGGAGGGTCTGTTCGGTCACTGGTCCCCGTTCACGATGCTGTTGAGGGTGGCTTCGACGTGCTCCAGGTGCGCGGACATGGCCGCGACGGCGGCGCTCTCCACGCGGCTCTCGATCGCCTTGACGATCGCCCGGTGCTCGATGTTCGACTGCCGGCGCCGGTCGCCGAGCTGGTTGAGGAAGGCGGACTGACGGGCGAGCGCGTCCCGGATCTCCTCGATCACCTTCCCGAACACCGGGTTGCCCGAGGCCTGGGCGATGGTGATGTGGAAGAGCGAGTCGAGGGCGACCCACGCGGTGTTGTCGGTCTCGGCGTCCATCCGGTCGAGCAGGTGGGCGAGCAGGTCGAGGTCGTCCTGGCTGCGGCGGAGGGCCGCGTACCCGGCGACGGGGATCTCGACGTGCCGGCGTACTTCGATGAGGTCGCGGGCCGAGTAGGGCCCGAAGGTCGGGTTGTCGGCCGGCCCGGTCGCGGTGACGAACGTGCCCTTGCCGGTCTTGGACTCGGTCATGCCGAGCGCCTGCAGCCCGCGGAGGGCTTCCCGGATGACCGACCGGCTGACCTCGAACTCCCTGCTCAGGGCGGCTTCGGAGGGGAGCTTTTCGCCGACGGCGTGCTCGCCGCGTTCGATCGCGGAGCGCAGGTGGGCCAGCACGGCTTCCATGGCGCTCACCCGGCGGGGACCACCTTGTCCGGCTGTCTGGCTGTCAGACAGGTTCATGGCCGGAATGCTCGATCCCGCCGCCGCCGGTGTCAACGCGAGGCGACCCGGCTGTGGCCCAGCTCACGCCCTGCGGCGGGCGGGTCCGGCGGCTCGCGGACGCCGGTTCCGTCACGCGCGGGGACGGCCCGGCCGCGGCGCGTGTCGTGATCGTTTCCGCCCGAAGAGGGGGCGTGTCCCAGCGGCGGAACACCATCGGCGAGGAGCAGAATCGACCCCGGCGAGCACGTGTCGGGACTGTCGGTGCCACGGGTTAGGGTGGGAGACCCCGGCGCGCCGGTCCGATCCACCTAGGGGAGGTTTTCGCTGGTGTCGAACGATTCCTTCGTCCACCTGCACGTCCACACCGAGTACTCGATGCTCGACGGTGCGGCGAAGATCGGTCCCCTCTTCGCGGAGGCGGCGCGCCTCGGCATGCCCGCCGTCGGCATGACCGACCACGGCAACATGTACGGCGGCGACGAGTTCTACCAGCAGTCGAAGAAGCACGGCCTCAAGCCGATCATCGGCATCGAGGCCTACATCGCCCCGGAGAGCCGGTTCCACAAGAAGCCCGTGTTCTGGGGCCAGTCCAACCAGCGCGGCTCGGACGAGTTCGGTGAGGGCGGCGACGTCTCCGGTGGCGGTGCGTACACGCACATGACCATGCTCGCGTCGAACGCCACCGGCCTGCGGAACCTCTTCAAGCTGTCCTCGCTGGCCAGCATGCAGGGCTACTACCGCAAGCCCCGGATGGACCGCGAGCTGATCGCCGAGAACCACTCGGGGATCATCGCGACCACCGGCTGCCCGTCCGGCGAGGTGCAGACCCGGCTGCGGCTGGGCCAGAAGGAAGCGGCGATCCAGGCCGCGTCCGACTACAAGGACATCTTCGGCGCGGACAACTTCTTCCTCGAGCTGATGGACCACGGCCTGCCGATCGAGCGGTCGGTCCGCGAAGGCCTGCTGGAGGTCGGCAGGCTGCTCGACCTCAAGCCGATCGCGACCAACGACTCGCACTACGTCGTCAAGGAGCAGGCCGACACGCACAACGCGCTGCTGGCCGTGCAGTCGGGCAAGACGCTCAGCGACCCGAACCGGTTCAAGTTCGACGGCAACGGCTACTACCTCAAGTCCGCCGCCGACATGCGCGAGTACTGGGACAAGGAGGTCCCCGGCGCGGCCGACAACACGCTGCTGATCGCCGAGCGCGTCGAGTCCTACGAAGAGGTCTACTCGCACAAGGACCGGCTGCCGTTCTTCGAGGTGCCGGAGGGCTACGACCAGGGCGGCTGGCTGCGCGAAGAGGTCAAGCGCGGCCTCAAGTGGCGCTTCCCGGACGGCGTGCCGGACGAGTACTACAACGAGCGCATCGAGATCGAGCTCGACGTCATCATCGGGAAGGGTTTCCCGGCCTACTTCCTCATCGTCGCCGACCTCATCAGCTACGCCCGCAAGGTCGGCATCCGGGTCGGCCCCGGCCGTGGTTCGGCCGCCGGGTCGCTGGTCGCGTACGTCCTCGGTATCACCAACCTGGACCCGATCCCGCAGAAGCTGCTGTTCGAGCGGTTCCTGAACCCCGAGCGCGTCTCGATGCCCGACATCGACATCGACTTCGACGACCGCCGTCGCGGCGAGATGATCCGGTACGCGACCGACAAGTACGGCGCGGACAAGGTCGCCCAGGTCATCACCTTCGGCACCATCAAGACCAAGGCGGCGATCAAGGACTCCGCGCGCGTCCACTTCGGCCAGCCGGGGTACGCGATCGCGGACAAGATCTCCAAGGCGCTGCCGCCGCCGATCATGGCGAAGGACATCCCGCTCTCGGGCATCGTCGACTCGAAGCACGAGCGCTACGGCGAGGCCGCCGAGGTCCGCGCCCTGGTCGAGACCGACGACGAGTGCAAGACGATCTTCGAGACCGCCCGCGGCCTCGAAGGCCTGATCCGCAACGCCGGCGTCCACGCCTGCGCGGTCATCATGTCCTGCGACCCGCTGACCGACGCGATCCCGCTCTGGCAGCGCGACGACGGCTCGATCATCACCGGCTGGGACTACCCGTCGTGCGAGGCCATCGGCCTGCTGAAGATGGACTTCCTCGGCCTGCGCAACCTCACCGTCATCGGTGACGCGATCGACAACATCAAGGCCAACCGCGGGGTCGACGTCGACCTCGACACCCTCGGCGTCGACGACCCCGAGACGTACAAGCTGCTCGCCCGCGGCGACACGCTCGGCGTGTTCCAGCTGGACGGCGGGCCCATGCGCGACCTGCTGCGCCGCATGGAGCCCACGGTGTTCGACGACATCGTCGCGGTCGGCGCGCTCTACCGCCCCGGCCCGATGGGCATGAACGCGCACAACGACTACGCCGACCGCAAGAACAACCGGCAGAAGGTCAAGCCGATCCACCCGGAGCTCGACGAGCCGCTGCGGGAGATCCTGGCCGACACGTACGGCCTGATCGTGTACCAAGAGCAGATCATGCACATCGGCCAGAAGGTGGCCGGGTACACGATGGGGCGCGCGGACGTGCTCCGCCGCGCGATGGGCAAGAAGAAGAAGGAAGTCCTCGACAAGGAGTACGAGGGCTTCGAAGAGGGCATGCGGAACAGCGAGCTGGTTCCGGGCGGGTTCTCCAAAGAGGCGATCAAGGCGCTCTGGGACACGATCCTCCCGTTCGCCGGGTACGCGTTCAACAAGAGCCACGCGGCCGCGTACGGCCTGATCTCGTACTGGACCGCCTACCTCAAGGCGAACTTCCGGGCCGAGTACATGGCCGCCCTGCTCACGTCGGTCGGCGACAACAAGGACAAGTCGGCGGTCTACCTGTCCGAGTGCCGCCGGCTCGGCATCAAGGTGCTCCCGCCGGACGTCAACGAGTCGGCCCTGCGCTTCGCGGCGGTCGGGGACGACATCCGCTTCGGGCTGGGTGCGGTCCGCAACGTCGGCGCGAACGTCGTCGAGTCGATCATCAAGACCCGCGAGGAGAAGGGCAAGTACGCCTCCTTCACCGACTTCCTCGACAAGTCCGAGCTCGTGGCCTGCAACAAGCGGGTCATCGAGTCGCTGATCAAGGCGGGCGGCTTCGACTCGCTCGGCCACACCCGGCTGTCGATGATCCAGGTCCACGAGGACGCGGTCGAAGCCGTCGTCCCGCTCAAGCGCCAGGAGGCGATGGGCCAGTTCGACCTGTTCGGCTTCGGCGGCGACGAGGGGGAGGCGGCACCGTCGTCGTCCCCGCTCGCGCACCTGAAGTTCGGCGAGGAGGAGTACCCGCGCAAGCAGCTGCTCGCCTACGAGCGCGAGATGCTCGGCCTGTACGTCTCGGCGCACCCGCTGGACGGCGCCGAGCGGATCCTGCGCAAGCACGCCCCGAAGCCGATCGCGAGCATCCTCAACGACCCGCCGAAGGAAGGTGAGCTCGTGATCTCCGGGCTGATCACCTCCCTCGAGCGGCGGGTCAACAAGAAGGGCGAGCCCTGGGCGATCTGCACGGTGGAGGACATGGACGCCTCCCTCGAGGTGCTGTTCTTCCCGAAGTCGTACGCGCTCTTCGCGAGTGAGCTGATCGAGGACAACGCGGTCCTGGTCAAGGGCCGGGTCAACTGGCGCGAAGACAAGATGTCGGTCTTCGGCGGCGGCCTGGCGACCCTCGACCTGTCCGAGGTCGGCACCGGCAGCGGCGACGACGAGCCACCGCTGGTGCTCCTGGCGGCGGCCGAGAAGATCGACCAGTCGGTGGTGAGCGAGCTGCGGTCCACGCTGCTGGCGCACAAGGGGGAGACCCCGGTGCACCTCAAGCTGGTGGGCAAGAACCAGACGGTCTTCGCGCTGTACGACTACCCGGTCAAGGTCAGCTCGATGCTGATCGGCGAGCTGAAGGGCATCCGGGGCATCACCGCGTCGACCTGACATTTCGAGAGGCGGGATCCGTGCGCACAACGCGCGCCGATCCCGCCTTTCGTGTTTGCTGGACACGATGACGTACGAACCCGACCCCCGCCGCTGGAAGGCGCTTGCCGTCTCGCTCACGGCCGGGTTCATGGGCCTGCTCGACGTCAGCATCGTCAACGTCGCCCTCCCCTCGATGCAGGCCGGCCTGCACGCGAGCAGCGGCGGCATCCGCTGGGTCGTCTCCGGGTACGCCCTGGCGTTCGGCCTGGTCCTGGTCACCGGCGGCCGCCTCGGCGACGCGTTCGGCCGCCGGAACATGTTCCTCGGCGCCCTCGCCGCCTTCGTCCTCACCAGCGCGCTGGCCGGCGCCGCCCCGAACGAGACCACCCTGGTGCTCGCCCGCCTCGCCCAGGGCCTGGCCGCGGGCATGCTGACCCCGCAGAACACCGGCCTGATCCAGGACCTCTTCCGCGGCGCCGAGCGCGGCCGCGCGTTCGGCATGTTCGGCGCGGTCGTCGGCATCTCGACGGCGGTCGGCCCGATCCTCGGCGGCGCCATCATCGCGGTCTTCGGCGCCGAGGACGGCTGGCGCTGGGTGTTCTACGTCAACGTCCCGATCGGCGTCCTCGCGTTCTCCCTCGCGCTGCGCCTGCTGCCGCGCAGCGAGAAGAAGCAGCTCAAAATCCGGCAGGAGATCGACTTCGTCGGCATCGTGCTGCTGGCGGTCGCCGTGCTCGGCGTGCTGCTGCCCGTCATCGATTCCGACAGCGGCGGCTTCAAGCAGCTGTGGTGGCTCTTCATCGTCGCCGCGGTGTTCGGGTTCGCGTTCGTGCGCTGGGAGCGTTCGGTGGTCCGGCGCGGGCGGTCGCCGCTGCTCGACACCCGCCTGTTCACCGGCACCCCCGGCTACGCCTCCGGCGCGGCGGTCGGGGCGCTCTACTTCTGCGGGTTCGCCGGGATCTGGCTGGTCTTCGCGATGTACTTCCAGCAGGGCCTCGGCTACTCGCCGCTGCAGTCGGGCCTGTCGGTGACGCCGTTCGCGCTCGGCTCCGCGGTGTCGGCGGCCGTCGCCGGCCGGCTGGTGCCGCGCTTCGGACGACGGCTCACCGTCACCGGGCTCGCCATGGTCGCCGTCGGGCTGCTGGCCGTCGCGCTGCTCGCGGAACTGGTTCCGCCGTCGGCCTCCGGCTGGGCGTTCGCGCTGCCGCTGGTGTTCGCCGGGGTCGGCGGCGGCATGGTGATCTCGCCGAACACGACGTTGACGCTCGAATGCGTGCCGGTCCGGATGGCCGGGGTCGCCGGCGGCGCACTGCAGACCGGGCAGCGGATCGGCACGGCGATCGGCACCGCGGTGCTCGCGTCGGTGTTCGGCCTGGTCCTCGGCCACGGCTATCCCGTGGCGCTCACCGTCGCGCTGGGGTGCGCGGCCGTCCTGACGTGCGGCGCGCTCGCCCTGGCCGTCGCCGAGCTGCGGGCCCGCCGCCGCCGGGCCTCCGAAGACGAACGCGAGGCGCGGCAGGCCGAAACGTCCGCGGCCGACGTCCACCGGACCTGAGACACTACTTTCCGCAGATTCGCGATGCTCCATCCGAGTGACGAGCGCGGATAGACACTGGTGCTACGGAGAGCAACCGGGTAGATCTTATGGAGCCTTCACTGCGCGGCTTCGGCTACCGACAGTGGCAACGAGTCGGCCACCCGGGGATGGGGTGACCGGCTTGAGCGATCGAGGCGTCCGGAGTTCGAGGGAATGGACACACTCGGTCACCTTCCGTCCAGTGGGTGTCGGCGTCCGCGGGGGACCGTCCGGCACTCGCGGAAGGACTGCCCATCGGTGCCCGCCGGCGCGTGACGGCGGCGGGCGGGCCCGGGGGAGGGGGAACCGGGCCCGCCCGTCTTCTTCACCCGTGTCGTGCCCGCCGGTTGCGCCCCGCTCGTGCTGGGATGATCGCGTCCGTCCGAGGCCGACGCGGGGAGTCCGATGACCGAGCAGCCGTCCCGGATCCGGGTTTGGTACCGGCCGATGCGTTCCCGCGACCGCGGTGAGCACCACCGCGTCGCGACGCCGCTGGAGCTGCTCTTCGACCTGTGTTTCGTGGTCGCCGTCGGCCAGGCCGCGGCCGCGCTGCACCACGCGCTCGCCGAAGGGCACGCCGCGCACGGCGTCACGTCGTTCGCGATGGTCTTCTTCGCGATCTGGTGGGGCTGGCTGAACTTCAGCTGGTTCGCCTCGGCGTTCGACACCGACGACGTCCCGTACCGGCTGGCCACGCTCGTGCAGATCGCCGGCGGGCTGACCATCGCGGCCGGGGTGTCGAGCGCGTTCGAGGGCGACTTCCGCGTGATCGTCGCCGGGTACGTCCTGATGCGGCTGGCGATGGTGGTCCAGTGGCTGCGCGCGGCGCGGTCGGAGCCGGAGTGCCGGCCCGCCGCGTTGCGCTACGCCACCGGGATCGTGGTGGTCCAGCTGCTGTGGATCGCGCGGCTGTGGGTGCCGGGGACCGCGGGCGCCGTCGGGTTCGTGGTGCTCGTGCTGGTGGAGCTCGCCGTGCCGGTGTGGGCCGAGAGCAGCGGCGGCACGACGTGGCACCCGCACCACATAGCCGAGCGGTACGGCCTGTTCACGCTGATCGTCCTCGGCGAGGTGATCCTCAGCGCGACGAACGCGATCAAGGAGGGCACCGCGGAGCCGGGGCACACCGGTGCGCTGATCTCGCTGGCCGCGGCCGGGCTGGTGCTCGTGTTCTCGATGTGGTGGCTGTACTTCGACCGGCCGGGCCACGCGCGGCTCGTCCGCCGCCCGACCATGTTCACGTCGATGAGCTGGGGCTACGGCCACTACTTCATCTTCGCTTCGGCGGCGGCCGTCGGCGCCGGCCTCGAGGTGGCGGTCGCCTACGACACCGGGACGCTGCACCTCGGCGGGGCGGCGGCCGCGTTGCCGACCACGATCCCGGTCGCGGTGTTCCTGCTGAGCGTGTGGCTGCTGCACATCGGGCCGACCAACGAGTGCCGCCCGATCGCCATCGGGTTCCCGGTGACGGCGGTGCTCGTCCTGGCGGCGTCCTTCACGCCGGCCCCCATCCACATCGCCGCCGGGCTCGCGGCCGCTCTGGTCGTGCTGACGGTCGTGGCGACCCACGAGTCGCCGCTGCCGGCTTGAGCGCCTATCGGTGCAGGTCAGCGGCCTGGCGCGAAAAAAGGGACCCCCCTGTGCAAGGGGGTTTCGGGGGCATGTAAAGTTCTCCAAGTCGCCAGGGAAACCGAGCGGCCGCCGGGAACACGAACCAAGCTCCCACGATCGTGGTAGAGTGGGTGGTCCCGAACCAGGGTGGTATCCCTGGAACAAAGCTTGAAACAAAAGCCGAAGACCAAGGCGCCTTCGCGGCGCGGCGGTCCGAAGTGTGTTGCTTGAGAACTCAACAGTGTGCTAGTGAACTAAGCCAGTAGAGCTTATATGAAACCCCTCGTCGGGGTTTCCTTTGAGAGCAATACATTTGCCTCGATTGAATTCGAAGACATTGTTGGAGAGTTTGATCCTGGCTCAGGACGAACGCT
>NZ_JBSGBQ010000019.1:0-46783 GCF_053601335.1 Amycolatopsis sp. NPDC004747
TCGACCGCATCACGACGGAACTGCTCCGGATACTTCGACCTGCGCGACACCAAGACATCCTCCCTCCAGACCACCGTCTGGAATCAAGGTGTCCGGCCCCACGGGGCAACTCCATTGGGGAGGCATCAGCCCGATGCCCCGCCAATCACACGTGATGCCCCTCCAGTCACGCGTGATGCCTGCTGGATCACGCGAGTTACGGGTCAACGGGGGAGGCGGCGGAGGGCTTTGAGGCCGAGGGTCATGCCTCGGGACCACAGGGAACCCCGGATCGCGCGGGGCGGGCGGAGGGCCAGGCCGCGCTGGAGCGCGATCGACTGGGACTCCGTGTACTTCAGGAGGCCCTCGGCGCCGTTGCGGCGGCCGACGCCGGAGTCCTTCATCCCGCCCATCGGGACGCCGACGCTGCCGAACGTCGCCGCGTAGCCCTCGTTCACGTTGACCGTCCCGGCCTTCAGCCGGGCCGCGACCTCCCAGCCCGCGCGGCCGTTGCGGGACCAGACGCTGGCGTTGAGCCCGAACGGCGTGTCGTTGGCCCGCTCGATGGCGTCGGTGACGTCGGTGTAGCCGTAGATCGACACGACCGGCCCGAACGTCTCCTCCGCGAACGGCAGCATGTCCGGGGTGACGCCGGACAGCACCGTCGGCTCGTAGAACAGCGGCCCGAGGTCGGGTCGCGCGCGGCCGCCGGTGAGCACCGAAGCGCCCTTCGCGCGGGCGTCCTCGACGTGTGCCGACACCGCCGCCAGCTGCTCTTCCGACGTCAGCGACCCCATCTGGGCCTGGTAGTCCAACGCGCCGCCGAGCCGCAGCGCCGCGGTCCGAGCGACGAACGCGCGGGTGAACTCGTCGCGGATGTCCTCGTGGACGTAGATCCGCTCGACCGACACGCACAGCTGCCCGGCCGAGGAGAAGCACGCGGTCACCGCGCCCGTCGCCGCCTTCGCGACGTCGGCGTCGGGCAGCACCACCATCGGGTTCTTGCCGCCGAGCTCCAGCGAGTACGACGTCAGCCGCTTCGCCACCTGCCCGGCCAGCTCCTTGCCGGTCGGCGTGGAGCCGGTGAAGCACAGGTAGTCCGACTCCTCGACCAGCGCGGTGCCGATCTTCGAACCCCGGCCGAGCACGATCTGCCAGGTCCCGGCGGGCAGCCCGGCCTCCTCGGCCAGTTCGTGCAGCCACAGTGCCGAAAGCGCGGTCTGGTTGTCCGGCTTCTGCACGACGGCGTTGCCCGCGGCCAGCGCCGGCAGGACGTCCATCGCGGTCAGGGCCAGCGGGTAGTTCCACGGCGAGATGATCCCGACGACGCCCTTGGGGTGGCGGACCTCGCCCGCGCGGGTCAGCCCGGGGATGACGCCGCCGGCCCGGCGGGGCGCGAGGATCTTCGCCGCGTGCTTGCCGTAGTAGGCGGCGACCAGCGCGGTCGCGCTGACCTCGTCGAACGCGTCGAGCCGGGCCTTGCCCGCCTCGACCTGGACCAGGTCGAGGGCTTCGTCCTGCCGCGCGAGCACCAGGTCGTGCAGGCGGGTGAGGACGCGGGCGCGCTCGGCGGGGGAGCGCTCGGCCCAGGCCCGCTGGGCCGTGCGCGCGTCGGCGAACACCGCGCGGACGTCGGCGTCGGTGGCCTGCGGCAGGGTCGCGATCGGCAGGCCGGTGAAGGGTGCCCGCATCCGGATCGGCGCCGAGTCCGCGCCGCCGGTCACGCGGGCGACGAGCCGGGCCGCCCGCGCGGCGGCGGGCGCCCCGGCGACGCCACCGACGGTCGGCGGCAGCGTGGTGTCTTCGACTGCGTTCGCGGGGGTCGTGCTGGTCATGACGTCTCCGTTCCGCGGAGTCCGCGCGACGTCGCGCAGAGGTTACCGACGAGTACACCATACCGTCGGTACGTCAGCTGTCCAGCGTGATGTGAATCAGATTCACGTATTGGGCGGGTGCAGCGGCGGCAGCTGGTAGTTCGGCTCGGTCGGGTCCTGCTGCTGCTGCCCGGGGTGCGGCTGGGCCTGCGTCGCGCCGCCGTAGGGCGCGTCGGGCTGCTGCGCCGGGAACGGCTGCGACGGCGGGCCGCCGAAGGAGGGCGGCAGCGGGCCGGTCTGCGGTGGCGGGGCCTGGGCGGGGAACGGCTGCGACGGCGGATATCCCGGATAGGGCTGCCCGAACTGCTGCTGCGGCACCGGGTACGGCCGGGACGGCTGCTGGTACGGCCCCGGTGGTGCCCCGGCCGGGGCCGCGGTGGCCGCCGGCTGCCGCCCGGCCAGCGCCGCGGACACCAGCACCAGCACGGCGACGATCCCGCCGC
Organism: Amycolatopsis sp. NPDC004747; assembly: GCF_053601335.1. Taxonomy (NCBI): domain Bacteria; kingdom Bacillati; phylum Actinomycetota; class Actinomycetes; order Pseudonocardiales; family Pseudonocardiaceae; genus Amycolatopsis; species Amycolatopsis sp. NPDC004747. Next base: position 2,297 of record NZ_JBSGBQ010000019.1, read on the forward strand.
CGATCAGCAGCCAGAACCCGATCCCGGTCGTGTAGTGCGACTTGATCGTTCCTTCGTCGGTTTCGTAGCTCAAGGTCGCCGAGACGTCCATGCCGAGCATCCACACCGCCGCGGCCACCCCGGCGGCCCCCGCGACCAAGGCCGTCCGAGCGCCCGACCGCACGCCCGGTTTCGCCGAGCGGCGCGCCCCGGCGAACGCCAGCCCGGCGCCGGCCAGCAGCACCACCGCGCCCGCGGTGAGCGGGATGCCGTACCGCGCCACATGGGTGTTGTCGTAAAACTTCTTCGCCTCGCCGGTGGGCTCGACGGCGAACGAGCGCGACCAGGCGCTGATCGTCTGGCTGCTGTCGGTCTTGCCGTCCACCACCTGCTCGAAGGACGTCTGCGGCAGGAACGACCCGGCGATCACCAGGGCCGCAGCGAGGACGCCGAGGATCCCGGCGAACAACCGGAACACGGCGCCCGGGTCGGCCGGCGGCGGCGTGGGCGGCGGGCCGTAGGAGTACGGGTACGGGGCGGCGGTCATCGGAACTCCCCTCGTTCGGAGGGGATTGGACCACGAAATCCGCGTGGGGATAAGGGGCAAAGCACCCTGGCGGCGCCGCGCTGGTCAGCTCGGCGCAGCGGTGGCGTCCTGGTAGAGCAGAACGGCGATGCGCTTCCATTCCTCGAGCAGCTGCCGCCGCCGGTTCGGGTCGCCGCCGAGCTCGGCGTCCAGCGCCAGCCCGCGGGTGAGGTTGACGGTGAGCCAGAACAGCATCTCCGCGCGTTCCGGCGGGAGTTCGCCCGCCACCTGGGTGACGTGCTCGAGCGTGGCGCGGCCGAGCGCGCGGTCGACCGGGCGGATGGCCGCGCGCAGCTCGGGATCGGTGCGGGCGGCGACCCACAGCTCGGTGACGGCGGTGGAGAGCGTGCCGGAGTAGCCGGCCCACAGCAGGTCGATCGCCGCGGCGACACCGGTACCGCCGCTCGGCAGGTCTTCGAGCGAGGCCGCGAGCTGACGGCGCAGCTTCGTCGTCAGGTGCTCGACCGCGGCCGCCATCAGCTCGGCCTTCGCGGTGAAGTGGTGCTGCACCGCCCCCTTCGACACGCCCGCGCGGGCGCAGATCTCCTGCACCGAGGTGCGCGCGTAGCCGACCTCGACCAGGCAGTCGATGGTGGCGTCGAGCAGCGCCGTGCGGGTCTGCTCGCGCCGCTGCGCCTGGGTCCGGTGCGCCGTCTCGGTCACCGCGGCCTCCCTGCTTTACCTACCGGACGGAATGGATGTACATTCCGATCAGAACTTACATGCCGATCGTCATGTTTGCCAGTACCGTCAGCAGGAGGGTCCCGTGCCACTGCAACTGCCGAAGAGCTCGTGGAGCACGACCGAGCTCGATGACCTCCGCGAGCTCGCGCGGTCGTTCCTGCAGAAGGAAGCCGTCCCGCACCAGGAGCGCTGGGCGGCGGAGAAGAAGGTCGACCGCGAGCTCTGGACGAAGGCGGGCGACGTCGGCCTGCTCTGCCTGTCCATCCCGGAGGAGTACGGCGGGGGCGGCGGCACCTTCGCCCACGAAGCCGTCCTCTACGAAGAGCAGGCGCGGGCCGGCGACAGCGCGTGGGGCGTCACCGTCCACAATGGAATCGTCGCGCACTACCTGCTCGCCTACGCCTCGGAAGAGAAGAAGCGCGAGTGGCTGCCGAAGCTGGCCAGCGGCGAGCTGGTCGGCGCGATCGCGATGACCGAGCCCGGCACCGGCTCCGACCTGCAGGGCATCAAGACGCGGGCGGTCCGCGACGGCGACCACTACGTCATCAACGGCGCCAAGACGTTCATCACCAACGGTCTCCACGCGGGCCTCGTCGTCGTCGCGGTGAAGACCGACCCGGACGCGGGCGCGCAGGGCGTCTCGCTGATCGTGGTCGAGACGGACACGCCGGGCTTCCGCCGCGGCCGCGTCCTCGACAAGGTCGGGCTCAAGGGCCAGGACACCGCCGAGCTGTTCTTCGACGACGTCCGCGTGCCCGCCGCGAACCTCCTCGGCGACGCCGAAGGCCAGGGCTTCTTCCAGCTGATGCTGCAGCTGCCGCAGGAACGGCTGATCATCGCCGTCACCGCGGTCGCCGGGCTGGAGGCGGCGGTCGACCTCACGCTGGAGTACACCAAGGAGCGCACGGCGTTCGGCCGGCCGATCTTCTCCTTCCAGAACACCAAGTTCACCCTCGCCGAGGCGGCGACCGAGGCCGCGGTGGCGCGGGCGTTCCTCGACCAGTGCATCGAGCGCCACCTGCGCGGGGAACTGGACGTCCAGGGCGCGGCGATGGCGAAGCTGTGGACCACCGAGCGCGTCAACAAGGTGATCGACGACTGCGTGCAGCTGTTCGGCGGCTACGGCTACATGACCGAGTACCCGATCGCGCGCGCCTGGGCCGACGTCCGGATTTCCCGGATCTTCGGTGGCACCAGCGAGATCATGAAGGAAATCATCTCCCGTTCGCTCTGAAAGGCCCGACTATGAAGGCAGGTCCGCTCAGCGGCCTGAAGGTGGTGGAGCTCGCCGGTCTCGCGCCCGGGCCGTTCGCCACGATGGTCCTCGCCGACCTCGGCGCCGACGTCGTCCGCGTCGACCGCGCCCAGCCGGGGGAGGACGTCCTCGGCATCGGGACCGACCCGCTGGCCCGCGGCCGCCGGTCGGTCGGCATCAACACCAAGACGCCCGAGGGCGTCGAGCTGGTGCTGAAGCTGTGCGACACGGCCGACGTCCTGATCGAGGGCTTCCGGCCGGGGGTCGCCGAGCGGATCGGGCTCGGCCCGGACGTCGTGCACGCCCGGAACCCGCGGCTGGTCTACGGCCGGATGACCGGCTGGGGCCAGGACGGGCCGCTGGCATCGGCGGCCGGCCACGACATCAACTACATCGGCATCGCCGGTGCGCTGGAGCCGATCGGGCGCGCGGGCGAGCGGCCGGTGCCGCCGCTGAACCTGGTCGGCGACTTCGGCGGCGGCGGGCTGCTGCTGGCGATGGGCGTCCTGGCCGCGCTGTACGAACGGAACACCTCGGGCCGCGGCCAGGTCGTCGACGCGTCGATGGTCGACGGCGCCGCGCTGCTCACCACGAGCCTGCACGGCATCAAGGCGGCCGGGCTGTGGTCCGAGGGGCGCGGCGAGAACATGCTCGACGGCGGCGCGCCGTTCTACGACACGTACGAGACCGCGGACGGGAAGTACGTCGCCGTCGGCGCCATCGAAATGCGGTTCTGGAGTTCGCTGGTGCAGGTGCTCGAGCTGGACCCGGCGGAGCTGCCGCTGCACGTCGACCGGACGCAGTGGCCGCGCCTGCGCGAGATCGTGGCGGGGGCGATCGCCAAGCACACGCGCGACGAGCTCGTCGCCCGCGCGTCCGGAACCGACGCGTGCCTGACGCCGGTGCTGTCACCCGAAGAGGCGGCTTCGCACCCGCACAACGCGGCGCGCGGCACGTTCGTCGAGATCGGCGGCATGGTCCAGCCGGCCCCCGCGCCGCGCTTCGACCGGACGCCGCCGTCGACGCCGGAAGCACCGCGGGCCAAGGGATCCGACACCGAAGCGGTGCTCGCCGAGCTGGGCGTCACGGACCTGGACGCCCTGCGCGCGGCCGGGGTGATCGCCTAACTCTCGGCCAGGTCGGAGCGCACGACCGAGTAGACGACGTGGTCGCGCCACTCGCCGTCTCGGAAGCCGTAGCCGCGAAGCACGCCTTCGCGGGTGAAGCCGGCTTTCTCGAGCGAGCGCTGTTCGGCGCGGTTGCCGACCTCGGTCGTCGCTTCGACCCGGTTGAGCTGGGTGTGGGCGAAGAGGTAGCGGACGAGCAGGCGCTGGGCTTCGGTGCCGTAGCCGTGGCCACGCGCTTCCGGCGCCAGGACGAGGCCGGCGTTCCAGCAGTAGGACGTCGGCCCGGTGCGGGTGCGGTGCCAGGAGACGAGCCCGAGGACGCGGCCGCCGAGCGTCGGGACGAGCATGCCGGTCTCGGCGGTGAGCATCCCGGTTTCCTGCCACCGGCGGCGCAGGTAGCCGGGATCGTGCCAGCCGAACCACTGGTGCTCCCCGGCGGCGACGGGATCGTTGGTCAGCCGTTCCAGCAGGCCCAGATCGCTTTCGGCCACCGGCCGCAGCTCGACTCCGACACCGTCGTCATCCATCGGACGACCTTATCGGCCGCTTGACCGGAACCGGCAGGGCTTCCCGCAAGACAGCTCACTAGAAGCATTGACCGTGACCGAGAGGTCAACACGCGTGATTCAAGGGTCGACACGCGTGATCCGGAGGTCGACACGGCGCATCCGGAAGGGCCCGGCCGTGTCGACCCGCCAATCACGCGTGTCGGCTACCGAATCACGCGAGTCGGCCCTTGGATCACGTGAAGGTGCCGTGGCGGCCTTCGCCGGCGGTGAAGCGGGCCGCGCCGTCGACCGCTTCGGCCGCCAGGACGCCCGTGCCCATCGCGGCGGTGAACTCCGCGGTCAGTGCGTCCTCTTCGGACCTGCCCCACTGGGCCAGCGCCGAGCGCCGGTCGCCGCGCAGGCACGCCTGGGGGAACGCCGCCAGCTGCCGGGCCAGCTCCTGGGCCGCCGTCACCGCCTCGCCCGCCGGCACCAGCCGGTTGGCCAGGCCGATCTCGAAGGCCTCCGAAGCGTCGACCGGCCGCCCGGTGAGGATCAGGTCCATCGCGCGCGACTGGCCGATCAGGCGCGGCAGCCGCACCGTCCCGCCGTCGATCAGCGGGACGCCCCAGCGGCGGCAGTACACGCCGAACACCGCCGTGGTGTCCGCGACCCGCAGGTCGCACCACAGCGCCAGCTCGAGCCCGCCCGCGACGGCCGGGCCGTGGACCGCCGCGATCACCGGTTTGCCCAGTGCCATCCGGGTCGGCCCCATCGGGCCGTCCCCGTCCGGGTGAGTGCGGTTCATCCGGTCGGTGCCGATCGCCTTGAGATCGGCACCCGCGCAGAACGCGCCGCCGGCTCCGGTCAGCACCGCGACGGCCGCGTCCGGGTCCGCGTCGAACGCGCGGAAGGCGTCGGCCAGCTCGGCCGCCGTCGGCCCGTCGACGGCGTTGCGCGCCGCCGGGCGGTCGATGGTGATCGTCGTCACCGCGGCGTCCCGCCGCACCAGCACGTTCCGGGACATGGCCGCTCCTGGGCTGATCGAGGTGTCTTCCGTGGACGCCTTCCCTACAGTATTGGGGTGGCCACTCCCAGGACGGGGACGGCGAGCCGGGGAGGAAGCGCATGTCGGGCGGCGTGAAGAAGATTCTCATCGTGGGCGTGGTCGCGCTCGTCCTCTTTCTCCTGATCACCCAGCCCACGCAGTCGGCCGACTTCGTGCACCGCGTGCTCGGCTGGCTCAAGGACGGCGCCGAAGCGATCGTCACGTTCTTCCGGACGCTCTTCTCCTGACCTGGTGCTTCTCCGTACCGGCGCCGCCACGGGCGGTGCCGGTGACTACCCTGCGTGCAAACGGACGGTAAATCACCCAGTGTCACCAATCCCGGAATTCGGACTCGGACACTCGACCATCCGGGTGGATTGCGGCGGAAAACGCGCAGGTCGTCGAATTCGTACCACCCGGGGTCTGGCGAAGGGGACCACCCCGGCCCTACGGTGCTCACATTGCGTGATCGGGTGGTTCGCCATCCCCCCGGAGAACCCCGGTACGCAGGCAGTTTCCACTCAGCAAGGTGCAGGTTGGTGCGTGCGGCACCACCGCGTGGGACAGGCGTCAGGGCCTGTCCGTCGGGGACCTACAAGGAGGCAGGGATGACCGGAGATCCCGGAGTGGACGCGTTGATCCGGCAGTGGGCCGCCGAGCGCGAGAGGACTCCCGAGGAGCAGGAGGTCGACCGCATCGCTTCCGCGTGGCTGGCCGACGCACCCGCGCAGGCTCCGGGCATTCCCGGCCAGCGGGCCCGGACCGGGCAGTCGCGGTTCGTCCCGGTGGAGTCGGCCGACCCCGGCTACCTCGCCGCGATGCGCAGCCGGCTGCCGGAAGTGCCCGAAGAGCTCCTCACCGCCGCCGCGGGCTGGTGGCAGATGGTCGGCGGCGTCGCCGAGGCCGAGGAGTGGTGGGACGCCGGCATCAGCCCGCTCGACCAGCGGGCCCTCGACTACCGGGCGGCCGGGCTCGCGCCGTCCGACCTGAGCCGCCGGCTCGGGCCGATGACCGTCCTGCAGCACCTGCGCCGCGGCAGTGCCCCGGCCTGGTGCGTCGCGCGGCTCGCGCGGCAGCAGAAATCCGCCTGACGAGACGTTTTCCACTCGGCCGGGTGACCCGGCGCGGTGAGACGATGGCGACGGCCCGCGTAACGCTAACCTGCGCGGGCTCGTTGACAGTTTCGTCGACACCACGCTGGAGGACCGGAGTTTCGTGCGCACCAGGACCGGAAAGACCGAGGACGACCCGATCGGCGCAGCCGCCGAGGAAGCCGCCCCCGCCGCACCGGCACCGCGCTCTCCGGGCGTCGCCGTGCTCACCCGGCTGCTCGTGGTCCTCACCGTGCTGGCCGTGGCCGGCGGCGGGATCTGGCTGGTCACCCGGGCCTCGACGCCAGAGGCGAGCCCGACGACCACCGAAATCCCCGCTCTCCAGGTGAAGGCGGCCGACGTCCGCCCGGGCTCGGTCGCCCCGGCCGGTGGCGCGGTGGCGGGCGGAGCCGAGCAGCAGACGAGCCCGCAGCAGGCCCACCCGCGCGAAGCGGGCCCGGCGACACTGTCCCAGTGGGCGGCGCAGGTCGCGGCGGCCACCGGCGTCCCGGCCCGTGCCCTGCAGGCGTACGGCAACGCCGAGCTGGCGATGCGGGCGGACCAGCCGAACTGCAAGATCTCGTGGGCGACGCTCGCGGGCATCGGCCGCATCGAGTCCAACCACGGCCAGTACGCGGGTGCGGTCCTCGGCGCCGACGGCCGCCCGTCCAAGCCGATCATCGGCGTGCCGCTGGACGGCTCGGCCGGGGTCCAGGCCATCGGCGACACCGACGGCGGCCGCTACGACGGCGACACGGGAGTCGACCGGGCGGTGGGCCCGATGCAGTTCATCCCGGGCACGTGGCGCAAATGGGCCTCCGACGGCAACGGCGACGGCCTGGGCGACCCCCAGCAGATCGACGACGCGGCCCTGGCGGCGGCGCGGTACCTGTGCGCGGGCGGGCGGGACATGGCGAGCCCGAGCGGGTGGTGGGCCGGGATCCTGTCCTACAACAACTCGACGGAGTACGCCCAGAAGGTGTTCGGCCTGGCGGACGGCTACGCGAAGGCCGCCCAGGCGGCGCGCAAGCAGGGCTGAGAGCCCGGCCACCCCGGCCGCGACCGCGCGCCGGCTCTCAGCAGGCCAGTGCTAGCGTCGACTCCGTGCCAGACCCTCACCCGCCGGCGGTGTCCCCCTGGGGGCGCCGGATCGCGATCGTCGCGACCTGCCTGGTGAGCCTGCTCGTCTGCTGCGGGCTCGCCTGGTGGCAGTGGGACCGCTTCACCTCCGCGAACGGCACCTTCCAGAACCTCGGCTACGTCCTGCAGTGGCCGCTGTTCGGGCTCTTCCCCGCCTTCATGTTCTGGCGGATCCGCAAACTGCGGCTGAAGGCCGAAGCCGAACCCGGACCGCCGCCCGCCGCGGAGAAGCGTCCCGAGGTGCCCGCCCCCCGTCCCCGCCCGGACACCAAGGTCACGGACGAGGACGAGGAACTGGCCGCCTACAACCGTTACCTGCGCGAGCTGAACGCCCGCGACCAGCAGGCCGCAGAGTGAAGAGCAAGAGTGAGGACGACGACCCGATGACCACCAGCACCGAAGGCGCCCGGACCGCCGTTCCCCTCGCCGGCCCCCTGGTCCGCTTCCGCACCGCCGCCTACGTCACCGGTGTCGGCCTGCTCGGCCTCTGCTTCGTCATGGTGCTGCGGTACGCCTTCGGCAACCCGACGCCGTCCGCGGTCTACTCGCCGATCCACGGCGTCCTCTACATGATCTACCTCGTGCTCACCATCGACCTGGCCATCAAGGCTCGCTGGTCGATCAAGGGCACCGTGCTCGTGCTGCTGGCCGGCTGCGTCCCGTTCGTCTCGTTCCTCGTCGAGCGCCGGGTGACGCACAAGGTCAAGGCCGGGCAGAAGCTGTAGCGCGCCGGAAGGTCAGCGCCACCAGCACCGTGCAGGCCGCGAACGCCGCGGCCGTGCCGAACGCCGCCGTCATGCCGTCGACCGTGAGCTGTGCGCCCGTCGTGCCCGCCGAGCGGGTGACCGAGCCGAACACCGTGACCAGCACGGCCAGCCCGAGCGTGCTGCCGACCTGCTGCATCGTCTGCAGCACCCCGCCCGCGGCGCCCGCGTCCTCGCCCGGCACGGTGGCCATCACGATCACGTTGAGCGGCGCGAACGACAGCCCGGCGCCGAGCCCCATCAGCAGCAGCGGGCCCAGCAAGGCCGGGAAGTACGTGCTGCCGGTGGTGAGGAACGTGAGCCACACGACGCCGGAGACCATCAGGATCGAGCCGGTCACGGCCAGCGGCTTCGGCCCGTAGCGGGGGAGCAGCCGCGGCACGAGCCGGCTCATCGTGAAGATCAGCGCCGCCATCGGGAGGAAGGCGAACCCGGTCGCCAGCGCCGCGAAGTGCCGGATGTCCTGCATGAACTGGGTCAGGAAGAAGAACATCGACATCATCGCCATCGGGCCGAGGAAGAAGTTGACGTAGGCCGCGCTGCGGTTGCGGTCGGCGAACAGCCGCAGCGGCACCAGCGGCAGCGCCGTCCGGGCTTCGATGGCGACGAAGCCGGCGAGCAGCACTAGGCCGGCGGCGAGCGAGCCGAGTGTCACCGCGTTGCCCCAGCCGTCGGACGCGGCGTGGGTGAAGGCGAACACGAGCGAGCCGACGCCGAGGGTGCCGGTGATCGCGCCGGGCAGGTCCAGGTGCGCCCGGCGGCGTTCGGGCTCGGCCACGAACCGCGGCGCGAGCAGGGCGATCGCCAGGCCGAACGGGACGTTGATGAACAGCGCGGCGCGCCACGAGATCCACTCGGTGAGCAGGCCGCCGACGATCAGGCCGATCGCGAAGCCGCCGCTGGACATCGCGGAGAACAGCGCCAGCGCGCGGACACGTGCCTTGGCCTCGGTGAACGTGGTGGTGATCAGCGCCAGGGTGCTCGGGCCGGCCATGGCGGCGCCGACGCCCTGCAGCGCGCGAGCGGCGATGAGCAGCGCCGCCGAGTCGGCGAGCCCGCCGGCCAGCGAGGCGAGCGTGAACAGGGCGGTGCCCGCGACGAACATGCGCCGCCGTCCGAACAGGTCGCCGGCCCGGCCGCCGAGCAGCAGCAGGCCGCCGAAGACCAGGCTGTAGGCCGTCATCACCCAGGACAGGCCGGTGGGGGTGAAGCCGAGGTCGGCCTGGATGCGCGGGAGCGCGACGTTGATCACCGTCGCGTCGAGGATGAGCATGAGCTGGCAGGTCAGGATGATCGCGAGGACCAGCCCGCTGCGGTGGGGGCGCGCCGGTGCGGGCGCGCGGTCGAGCGTCTGTTGCGACAAGGAATACTCCCCCGAGGAGCAAGAGATGAAGCGGAGAGGTTCTCCACTTGCGGGCGATCCGATAATATGGAGAGTGTCTCCGGATGCGCAAGTGAATTCGGAGAATCTCTCCGGTTAAGTGGCGAGGAGGCCGGGATGCCGGACAGCGAGCGTCCGATGCGCGCGGACGCGCGGCGCAACTACGAACGCATCGTCGCGACGGCGAAGGACCTCTTCACCGCCCACGGCGCCGATGTGCCGCTGGACGACATCGCCAAGACGGCCGGCGTCGGCGCGGGCACGCTCTACCGGCACTTCCCGACCAGGGAAAAGCTGTTCGAAGCGGTCTACCGCGACGAGATCACGGTGCTCGCCGACCGCGCCTTCGTCCTGCACGACGAGCTGCCGCCGTGGGAAGCGCTCGAAGCGTGGCTGCTCGCCCAGGTCACCTGGGTCGTCGAGCGGCACAAGCTGGCGACGATCCTCAAGGAGTCGATCGACTCGGGTTCGGAGACGTTCCTGTACTGCCAGAAACGGCTCCGCGAAGCGACGGGCGTGCTCGTCGAAGCGGCGCAGGAGGCCGGGCTGGTCCGGCCGGACGTCGTCGGCGCCGACGTCCTCCGGCTCGGGCACGGCGCCGGGATGGCCGTGCGCAACTGCAGCCCGGAGGACGGCAAGCGCGTGCTGACCGTGATCCTGGACGGCCTGCGCGCCTGACGCCGGCCGCCGGCCGGCCTCAGCCGCCGATGCCGGTCATCGAGCGGACCTCCATCTCGGCCTGTTTCTCCGCGTCCGCCTTCGGCCGGCCCACCAGCGTCCCGACGAACCCGCACAGGAACGAGAACGGGATCGAGACCAGGCCCGGGTTCTTCAGCGGGAACCAGGCGAAGTCGATGCTCTTGAAGATCGAGTCCGGCGCGCCCGAGACGACCGGCGAGAACAGCACCAGCAGCAGGCAGGCGATCAGGCCGCCGTACATGCCCCAGAGCGTGCCGGTGGTGTTGAACCGCTTCCAGAACAACGAGTACAGCAGCGTCGACAGGTTCGCCGACGCGGCCACCGCGAACGCCAGCGCCACCAGGAACGCGACGTTCTGCCCGTTCGCCAGCACCCCGCCGACGATCGCCAGCGCACCCACCGCGACCGCGGTCAGCCGCGCCACCCGGACCTCGTCCGCCGGCTCCGCCTTGCCGCGCTTGAAGATGTTCGCGTAGACGTCGTGGGCGAACGAAGCCGACGCGGTGATCGTCAGCCCGGCCACCACCGCGAGGATGGTCGCGAACGCCACCGCGGCGATCACGCCCAGCAGCAGCGTCCCGCCGATGTGCAGCGCCAGCAGCGGGGCCGCCGAGTTCTCCCCGCCCGGGGCGCGCTTGATCTCGTCCGACCCGACCAGTGCGGCCGCGCCGAAGCCGATCACCAGCGTGCAGACGTAGAAGACGAGCATGCACACCGTCGCCCAGACGACCGAGCGGCGCGCTTCGAGGGAGTTCGGCACCGTGTAGAAGCGCATCAGCAGGTGGGGCAGCGAAGACAGACCGAGCACCAGGGCCAGCGCGAGCGAGACGAAGTCGAGCTTGGTGGTGTCGTCCTTGCCGTAGGAGCCGCCCGGTTCCAGCAGGTGCTCGCCCAGCGGGCTCTTCTCGGTCGCGGCCTGGAGCAGGTTCGAGAAGCTGAAGCCGTACTTGCCGAACAGGAACACCGCGATCAGCACGACGGCGAGCATCAGCACGCCGGCCTTGATGATCTGCACCCACGTGGTGCCCTTCATCCCGCCGACCAGCACGTACAGCACCATCACCAGGCCGACCACGCCGATCACCAGCGCCTGCCCGAGCCGGGTGTGGATGTCGAGCAGCAGGGCGACCAGGCCGCCGGCGCCCGCCATCTGCGCCAGCATGTAGAACAGCGAGATCACCAGGGTCGACGTCGCCGCCGCGGCCCGCACCGGGCGCTGGTTCATCCGGAAGCTGACGACGTCGCCCATGGTGAACCGGCCGGTGTTGCGCAGCAGCTCGGCGATCAGCAGCAGGTCGACCAGCCAGGCGACCAGGAAGCCGATGGAGTAGAGGAAGCCGTCGTAACCGTGGACGGCGATCGCGCCCGCGATGCCGAGGAACGAAGCCGCCGAGAGGAAGTCGCCGGAGAGCGCGATGCCGTTCTGGCGGCCGGTGAAGGCGCTGCCCGCGGCGTAGTAGTCCGACGTCGAAGAGGTCCGGCTGCCGGCCCGGTAGACGACGTACAGGGTGATCGCCACGAACAGGGCGAACACGACGATGTTGATGACGGGGTCGCCGGCGGCCGGCCCGCCCGCGGCGAGGGCGGTCATCGGCGCTTCTCTTCCGCCAGGCCCGCGCGCGCCCGCAGTTCGGCGACCCGCGGGTCGAGCCGGCGGCGCGCGTAGCGCAGGTAGAGGGCGGTGATCAGCGCGGTGCTGGCGAACTGGCCGAGGCCGAGCAGGATGGCGACGTTGACCTGACCCCACACCTTGCGGCTCATGAAGTCGTGCGCGTACGCGGCCAGCAGCACGTACGTCATGTACCAGGCGAAGAAGGCGAAGCTCATCGGGAAGACGAAGCCGCGGAACCGGCGGCGCAGCGAGACGAACTCGGGGCTGGCCTGGATCGCGGTGTAGTCGGGGCCCGCGGGGGTGGCGGACCGGTGGGGCGGAACCCCGGCCGGGCCGGACCCGGCGGGCAGGGCCGGGATCCGGCTCGTCTCCTCGAGGGCGTTGCCCGGCGTGGGCCGCGCTACGTCGTACATGGTGCCTCCGGCGGGGTGCCTCCGTGGCGGCGGGCCCGGGGCGCCTGCGGGGCAGGGTCGCCGGGCCGCCCTTGCGGACTGCGAGGGCACATCGTAACTACGCCATCCGGCCGCACCCGAAGGTGGCCGGACCGTCCGGTCGGTTCGGGCGGCGGTATTCGTTTTCCGGGCGCTCGCGTCGAATGGGTGACCGGCGACAACGCGGGTACGGAGAACGCGCGCAATGCCGAAAAGAATTGTGACGGGAAGTTGTCGACGCCGAAGTGCGCTGCGACGAACGGGCTAATGCTGCTGGTCAACTTGCCGACCCGGTCACGGAAAGTAGCCGAATTCGGGACTTGATCCTGCTCGCGGGTGGCTCCATGGTCGAATGACGCGGCGAGGATCCACTGGTCAGCGCCGGGTTCCGAAAGAAATCACCGGGTCGGGGCGAGGAAACGCGCAACGCCACAACATCGGGCACACCTTGAGGCTTGACCCACCCGTTGGTGGTACGGAGTGTAGATCGACCGAGGGATGCTGCTACGCTGCCTGGGCTAATCGGGTGACGACCGGATGCGTCCGGTCCTCGGTCCGGTAACCAGGATTGCCGCTTCGGGGGCGGGGTGGCGGAATGTCTTGGCCCGTGTCCGGTCGCGAAAGCACTTTTCGCAGGTCAGCGCCCGAACGGGGAACACAATTGACCGGCACGGCATCGGGGGTACGATTCTTTGGCCCAGCTGACCGCAGCGATCGATTGGCACCGATAAAGTTGATCTCGATCACCGTGCACAACGCAACTTGCGACATGCACGTGCAGAGTCCCGGGCAGCGGGTTCCCGGGGCCGAGACGGCGAGGCGGTGCCGGCCCGGTGACGGGCGCGCGGACGGCGGGGCGACCGGGGACGAGCGAGGGCGCCGGGGAAGCGGCAGGGTGGGGACGGCACGGCCGTCCGAGCGCCCGTCGCGAACCGGGACGCCGCGCCGCCGACGCGGATCCATGACGCCGGACAGGGAGTCACTCACGTGACCGTTGCAGGAGAAGGTCAGGTGCCCGTCGGGGAACTGCTCGGCCGAGCGCCCCGGCGGTCGAAGGGAAAGGCCGTGTGGCGCGCGCTCGTGCAGTGGCGCGACTGGAGCCTGCCCGTCAAGCTTTCGGCCGTCACGGTCGTGCCCATCGTCCTGGCGCTCGTGCTGGGGGTCGCCACGATCGCCGCGCAGGTCGGCCGCTCGGACGAGTACCAGCGGCTCGACCGGCTGGTCGCGCTCGGCGGCGGGGTGCGCACGCTCACCACCGCGTTGCAGCAGGAGCGCACGGTCACCTCCGCGATGCTGACCGAGGGCACCGTGGGCGGTACCCCCGAACTGGCTGCGGCGCGCAAGGCCACCGACGCCGCCGCCGGTCCGTTCACCGCGGAGCAGGCCCGTGCCGCGCAGGCCGAGCCCGGTGTTTCCGGAGCCGCGGGCGCGGCGTCGGCGCAGGTCGGCAACCTGGCGTTCCTGCGCCGCCAGGTCGACGGCGGCCAGCTCAACCCGAGCCAGGCCATCACCGCGTACTCGGCGCTGACCGGGTCGCTGATCAGCCTCGACACCGCGGCGACCGCGGGTGCCGGTGACGGCACCCTCGGCGGTATGCCCGCCGGCCTGCACGAGCTGCTGGTGGCCGGTGAGCAGGTGTCGCTCAGCCAGGCGATCGTCTCTTACGGCATCGGCCGGGCCGGGTTGACGCCGAGTGAGCTGGCCATCCTGCGCGCCGCCGAGCAGCGGCTCGCCGACCGGCTGGTCGATTTCCGTTCGGCGGCGGGTGACACGCTGCAGCGCGACTTCGCCGCGATCGCCGAGGGCACGCAGGCGCAGAGCCGGGCCCGGATGGTGGAGACGGTGCTGAACGCGCAGAGCGGCGCGGTGGACGACGCGCTCCGTGCGCTGTCGGCCGCCGACTGGACCACCGCGTCCGCGGCGATGCGCACGCAGATCGGCGGGCTCGCCGACCGGCTCGGCGCGTCGGCGTCGCAGACCGCCGCGGACCTGGTCGACGAGTCCAGCAGCGGGGCCGGCCTGCTCGCGGTGGTGCTGTTCGCCGCGATGGTGCTGGCCGTCGCGGTCGTCTTCCTCATCACCCGCCAGCTGCTTCGGTCGCTGAAGGTGCTGCGCCGCAGCGCCCTCGACGTCGCCGAGACCGCGCTGCCGGAGGCGGTCCGCAACATCCAGGAGGGCCGCGCGCAGGGCACCGACGTCCGGCCGGTCGGGGTGCACACCGACGACGAGGTCGGCGAGGTGGCGCGGGCCTTCGACAAGGTGCACCACCAGGCGCTGCGGCTGGCGACCGAGCAGGCCGCGATGCGCACCGGCTACGGCAGCGTCTTCGTCAACCTCTCGCGGCGCAGCCAGAGCCTGGTGCAGCGGCAGCTGCAGCTGATCGAGCAGCTCGAGCGGGACGAGGAGGACGCCGACCAGCTGGCGACGCTGTTCCAGCTCGACCACCTCGCCACCCGGATGCGGCGCAACAACGAGAACCTGATGGTGCTCTCGGGTGCCGAGCCGGGCCGCCGGTCCGGGAAGCCGGTCGGCACCACCGACATGCTGCGCGCCGCGGTGTCGGAGATCGAGCAGTACCAGCGCGTGCAGGTGCAGCCGCCGCCCCCGGCCCGGATCGTCGGCTACGCCGCCAGCGACCTGATGCGCCTGGTCGCCGAGCTGCTGGACAACGCCACCGCGTTCTCCGCGCCGGAAACCACGGTGACGGTGGCTTCGCGGCTGGGCGAAGACGGCTCGCTCCACATCGACATCCTCGACAAGGGCATCGGGATGAACGAGTGCGAGGTCATCGAGGCGAACACCCGGCTGACCGAGGCCGGGTCGGTCGACCTGGTGACGTCGAGGCGGATGGGCCTGTTCGTCGTCGGCAGGCTGGCCAGCAGGCACCGGATCGGGGTGTCGCTGCACGGCGGCAAGGACATCGTCGGCGTCCGCGCCACGGTCGTCGTCCCGGCGGAGCTGGTGATGCCGGTGACCGACGGCCCGGCGACCGGCCCGATCGGCGCCCTGCAGCAGCACCCGGCGAGCCCCGCGGCGGGCAACCGGCTGCCGCGCCGCCCGGTCAACGGCGCGGCCCGCCCGCGGCCGGTGGTGCCGCAGCAGCCGGCGATGGGCGAGGAGCGCTGGCCGTCGGCGAGCGACCTGGCCGGGCTGTCCGGCACGCGCCCGCCGTCGGACCTGGAGATTTCGGGGACGGCGCTGTTCGCCCCGATCGAGAAGGGCCCGGTCGAAAAGGACGACGTCCCGCCGCAGCGCCCGGCCCTGCCGCAGGTGCCCGCGGTGCTGCCGTTGCCGCCGAGCCCGCCGCCGCGCGGCGACGACCTGCCGGCGGGCAAGGACCTGTTCACGGCCAACGAGACGACGCTGAGCGACTGGTGGCAGGAGGCGACGGCGGGGTCGGAGCCGCCCCCGCCGGCCCCGGCGCCGGACCGTTCGGAGACGACGCCGATCTTCGACGAGATGCTGTCGGCCTGGTTCCGCGAGGACAAGCCGCCGGCGGAGGAAGAACCGGTCGCGGCGCAGGAGGCGCCGCCGGAGGAGCGCCGCAGCTGGGACTTCGCGAGCGACGAGAACTTCCGCACGGTCCAGGAGCGGACGAAGGCCGAGCCGACGGCGTTCACCGAGGCGGGCCTCCCGCGCCGCCGCCGCGGCGAGCAGCTGCTCCCGGGCAGCGCCACCCCGGCGTCCCCGGCGGCGACGCCGAAGCCGGCCCCGGCCCGCCCGGACCTCCCGGTCCGCGACCCGGCGGACGTCCGCGGCCGCTTGAGCAGCTTCCAGCAGGGCGTGAACCGCGGCCGCCGCCAGGCCGCGGCCAAGCGGACCCGCCCGGCCCAGCCGGTCCCGGGCACTTCGGCGGGGCCGGGACTGGGGACCGCCCAGTCCGCGGGCCAGGCGGCCCAGGCCGCCCAGCAGCAGGCGGGCCAGGCCGGCCCGGCGACGCCGGAGACAGCGGGGCAGCCGGCGGCCGGCCAGGCGCCGGGGTCGGACCCGCTGGCGTCGGGTTCGGCGGGCGCGCAGCAGTCGGCGGGGTCGGCGGCTGGTCAGGTACTGGGGTCGGATCGGCAGGCGTCGGGTTCGGCGGGCGTGCAGCAGTCGGCGGGACTGGCGGCCGGCCAGGCGCTGGGGTCGGATCGGCAGGCGTCGGGTTCGGCGGGCGTGCAGCAGTCGGCGGGATCGGCGGCCGGTCAGGCGCTGGGGATGGATCGGCAGGCGGCAGGTTCGACTGCTGCCCAGCAGGCTGCCGGTTCGGGGTCCGGGCAGGCCGTGCCCGAGGCGGCCGGACCAGGGGCGGCGCAGGCTGCACCGGGCGCGACCGGCGGCCCGGCAGGTTCGGCGCAGGCCGTTCCGGAGGCTTCCGGGCAGCCCGGGCCGGAGCCCACGGCAACCCCGCAGAACTCGACCCCGGCCGGTCCGGAGGCCGGCGCGGGCCGGCAGGCCGCGGCGGCGAGCCCGGCCCCGGCGCAGCCCACGGCGGAGCCGGGGGACCAGCACCGGCCCGGCGGCGCCGAGCAGGCCGCACCCCCGTCGGCCACCCCGCACCCGGACCAGGCGTCCCGTCCGCCCGTGGGCGGCGTGCTCCCCAGCCGCCGTCCGGCTGCGGCCGGGTCCACCTCTGGCACCCTGCCGCAGCTCGACGGGCGGCAGCAGGAGTCCGGGCAGCTCCCGCTCGCCAACGGCCGTCCCGCTGTCCCGCCGTCGTCCCTGCCCAGCAGGAAGGCCCCGGAGACACCCGCTCCGCGCCGCGAAGAGACCGTCGTCGAAGCCACCGCCGAATGGAACTTCGGCACCGACGACGGCTGGCGCGCGGTGCAAGCGGTGTCCCAGTCGACACCCTCCACCTTCACTTCGGCAGGATTGCCCCGGCGCCGTCGCGGGGAGCAGCTGCTCCCGGGCAGTGCCGGACCGTCCACCGGGGCCACGGCCCCCCGACCACAACGGGACGCACACGACGTGCGCGGCCGCCTGCGGAGTTTCCAGCAGGGCATCGAGCGCGGACGCCACCGCACCGCTCAGGCGGCCGAGAACAACCACGAGACCTTGGAGGGTGAATGACCTCGCCGAGTAGCGCTCAGCCGACGCAGAACCAGTTCGGCTGGCTGGTGAACGACTTCGCGGAGCGGGTGCCCGGCGTGGCCCACGCCGTGGTCGTCTCGGCGGACGGCTTGCTGCTGACCGCGTCGAACCGGCTCCCGCTCGACCGGGCCGACCAGCTCGCCGCGGTCGCGTCCGGGCTGGTCAGCCTCACCCAGGGCGCGGCCCGCTGCTTCGAGGCCGGCGCGGTCAACGAGACCGTCGTCGAGATGGAGCTCGGCATCATGGTGCTGATGTCGATCAGCGACGGCTCGTGCCTGGCCGTGCTCGCCGCCCCCAACTGCGACATCGGACAGGTCGCCTACGAGATGACGATGCTCGTCGACCGGGTCGGTCAGATCCTCACCCCGGAGTTGCGCGCTCAACTTCAGGGCTCCGGGGGGTCGCTGATCGGCGAACCGGTGGGATGATGGCGCGATGAGCACGGGGTCCGGATTCGACGGGGAGCCACCCGCGGGGCACAGCCCTGCCGGGAGTGGGGACGACGGCACGTTCGCCGACGTCCTCAACGGGTTCACGCTGGATTCCGGCCGTGCCCGCCGGAAGCGCAAGAAGAGCAAGGAGTCCCCGCAACCCCCGGCCGCCGGTGCACACGCGGCCGCGGATCCGCCGGCGCCCGCGCCGTCGGCCGACCCAGGAGATCGTGTGACCTCTTTAGTCTCGCCACCCGGCAGTACCGACGGGGACAGCCCCAGGCCGGGCGGGCTGTTCGACCCGGGCCCGCCCAGCGGCGAGTTCGTCATGCCCGCGGTGTTCGAGCAGCCGCCCGCGCCGGAGGAGCTGACGGCGATCGTCCGGCCCTACGCGCTGACCGGCGGCCGCACCAAGGCCAATTACGCCCTGGAGCTGGAGACACTGATCTCCGCGAAGGACTACGCTGCCACCGGTGGCTTCCCCGAGGTGGCCGCGGAGCAGATCGAGTGCATCTCGATCATGGAAGAGTGCCGGACCCCCCGTTCGGTCGCCGAGATCGTTTCGGCGCTGCGGGTGCCACTGGGCGTGGCCCGGGTGCTGATCAGCGACGCGGCCGACGCGGGGCTGGTCACGGTGCACAAGACGATTACGGGCAATGACGGCGCCGAGGCACATCTGGTGTTGATGGAAAGGGTTTTGAGTGGACTCCGTCGGCTATAAGGCACCGCGGGACACCGCGCCCCCGACCATGACCTCGGCCAAGATCGTGGTGGCCGGCGGGTTCGGCGCCGGGAAGACGACCTTCGTCGGGTCGGTGTCGGAGATCGTGCCCCTGACCACCGAGGCGATGATGACCGACGCCAGCGTGGGGGTCGACAACCTCGACCACACGCCGGGCAAGTCGACGACGACGGTGGCGATGGACTTCGGCCGCGTGTCGCTGGACGCGGACCTGATCCTGTACCTGTTCGGCACGCCCGGGCAGCAGCGGTTCTGGTTCATGTGGGACGACCTGGTCCGCGGCGCCATCGGCGCGGTGGTGCTGGCCGACACGCGCCGGCTGGCCGACTCGTTCGCGCCGATCGACTTCTTCGAGGACCGCGGGCTGCCGTACATCGTCGGCATCAACACGTTCGACGGCGTGCTGGAGCACGACATCAACGACGTCCGCGAGGCCCTGTCGATCGACCCGAACATCCCGATCGTCCGCTGCGACGCCCGGGACCGCGAGTCGACCAAGCAGACGCTGATCACGCTGGTCGAGTACGCCATGCGGCAGTGGATCGCCCTGCGGGCGGCCAACGCCCGCTGACGCCGCCGGGGCCCCGGGCCGTCCCAGGGGCCCCAGCGCGGGTCAGTACTCGTCGTGCCGGCGCCACCAGGAGCTCGGCGCGTCGTCGCCGCGGCTTTCCTCTTCCCAGGCCTCCTGGCGGCCCAGCGGCGTGATGTCGAGGTAGCGGTGCGAGGCCAGGAACATCTCGCCGCCCCGGCCCGAGGTGAAGTACGTCCGGTAGACCTCGTCGCCTTCGCGGAGGAAGACGCTCACGCCGAAGCCCCGGCCGACCCCGCAGTCCTCGGTGAAGCCGCTGCCGTGCGCGGACACCCACGGCACGTCCCAGCCCATCCGCGCCTTGTACCGCTCGATCTCCGGCAGCGTCGCCGGCGCGACGACCGTGAGCGTGACGTCGCGGGCGTGCAGGTGCGCCAGGTGCGGCATGTTGTCCACGAGCAGGGAGCAGCCGGGGCAGCCCGCCTCGTCCCCGGGGTGCAGCATGAAGTGGTAGACGATCAGCTGGCGGCGGCCCTCGAACAGGTCGAGCAGGCTGACCGGGCCGTCCGGGCCCTCGAACTCGTACTTCGCGTCGAAGCGGACCATCGGCAGCCGCCGTCGCTCGGCGGCGAGGCGGTCGGCCGCCTTCATGTGCTCCTTCTCCTTGACCAGCAGCGCGTCGCGCGCGGCCTGCCATTCCTCCGGCGAAACGATCGCGGTCATCGGTCGTCCTTTCTTCGGATGAAGCCGGTCAGGTCGTCGAAGGCCGACATCCAGCCTTCGTGGTGGCCGTCGCGGTCGGCGGCGGCCGGGAAGCCGGTCTGGACGAAGGTCATCTCGGTCTTGCCGTCGAGGTCGGCGAAGCCGATCGTCACCAGCGTCTCGGCGCGCAGGTCGCCTTCGGCGTCCCAGGCGAAGGTGAACACCAGCCGGTCGGGGACCCGGACCTCGCGGTAGACGCCGTGCATCCAGTGTTCTTCGCCTTCGGGGGAGCGGATGCAGGCCCGCCAGCGGCCGCCGGGGCGGGGGTCGAGCGTGACGGCGGCGCCGGTGAAGCCGCGCGGGCCCAGCCAGCTCGCCAGGTGGTCCGGCCGGGTCCACGCGGTGAACACGAGCTCGCGCGGGGCGTCGAACACGCGGGTGATGGTCAGCTCAGGCATCGCCGGTCAGGGTCCTCAGGTGCTCTTCGAGGCGGTCGAACCCGCCGTCCCAGAACCGGCGGTAGGTGGCGACCCAGTCGGCGACGTCCGCCAGGGGTTTCGCCTCCAGCCGGCAGGGCCGCCACTGGCGGGTGCGGCCGCGGGTGATCAGGCCGGCCTGTTCGAGCACCTTCAGGTGCCGCGAGATGGCGGGCAGGCTCATCGTGAACGGTTCGGCGAGCTCGTTGACCGTCGCTTCGCCTGCCGACAGCCGGGCGAGGATGGCCCGCCGGGTCGGGTCGGCGAGCGCGGAGAACGTCCGGCTCAACTGGTCAGTCGTCATTTCAGCACCTTGTTAATTAACGGGCTGGTTAAACATAGCGCCGAGCTGGCCGATGTCAAGTTCTCCTGGGCTGCCCTGAGATCCGCATCACGGGTCCTCGGGTTTCCAATAGTAGGAAGTCAAAGTATTTTGGGGGGATGAGCAGCGAGCTGTACCGCCCCGTGCACCCTGTCCGCTTCGTGACCGCGTCGAGCCTCTTCGACGGCCACGACGCGTCGATCAACATCATGCGGCGGATCCTGCAGTCGCAGGGCGCGGAGGTGGTCCACCTCGGCCACAACCGGTCGGTCGACGAGGTCGCCACCGCGGCCATCGCCGAGGATGTCCAGGGTGTCGCCATCTCTGCCTACCAGGGCGGGCACGTCGAGTACTTCTCCTACCTGGTCGAGCTGCTGCGCGAGCGCGGCGCCGGGCACATCAAGGTCTTCGGCGGCGGGGGCGGGGTGATCGTGCGCGAGGAGATCGAGCTGCTGCACTCGCGCGGCGTCGCCCGGATCTTCTCGCCCGAGGACGGCTACGAGATGGGCCTGCCGGGCATGATCAACTTCATGATCAAGGCCTGCGACGTCGACCTCGCGGCCGAGGCGCCCTCGCTGGACAAGGTGCTTTCCGGGGACGTCGCCGCGCTCTCGCGGGTCATCACCCAGCTGCAGGCTTCGAAGCTGCCCGGCGACCTGCTGGGCGGGATCACCGAGGCCGCGGGCAAGCGGGAGGTGCCGGTGCTCGGCATCACCGGCACCGGCGGCTCGGGCAAGTCGTCGCTCACCGACGAGCTGATCCGCCGCTTCCGCCTCGACCAGGAGGACAAGCTGCGGATCGCGGTGCTCGCCGTCGACCCGTCACGGCGCAAGGGCGGCGGCGCGCTGCTCGGCGACCGCATCCGGATGAACTGCCTCGACGGCTCGCCGGTGTACTTCCGCTCGCTGGCCACCCGCACGACGTTGGGGGAGATCCCGGCCGGGCTGAGCGAGTCGATCCTGGCCTGCAAGGCCGCCGGGTTCGACCTGGTGATCGTCGAGACGCCGGGCATCGGCCAAGGCGACGCCGGCATCGTCGACTTCGTGGACGAGTCGCTGTACGTGATGACGCCGGAGTTCGGCGCCGCGTCGCAGCTGGAGAAGATCGACATGCTCGACTTCGCCGACGTCGTCGCGATCAACAAGTTCGAGCGCCGCGGCGCCGAGGACGCCCGCCGCGACGTCGCGCGCCAGCTGGTGCGCAACCGCGAGGCCTTCTCGTCGGCGCCGGAAGACATGCCTGTGTACGGCACGAGCGCGGCGAAGTTCAACGACGACGGCGTCACCGCGCTGTACCAGCACCTGCGCGGGATGCTCGCCGAACGGGGCCTCGGCGTGTCCGCGGGCACGCTGCCGCAGGTCGAGGGCAAGGTGTCGACCGACGCGTCGACGATCATCCCGGGCAACCGGTCCCGGTACCTGGCCGAGATCTCCGAGACCGTCCGCGGCTACCACGCGAAGACCGCGCAGCAGGTCGCCGCGATCCGCAAGCACGAGGCGCTGGCCGTCGCCCGCGAGGAACTCGCCAAGGCGGGCGCCTCGACCGACGCGCTGGACGGCCTCCTCGCCGCGGCCGAGTCCGATGTGGACGGCGAGTCGACAAAGCTCCTCGCGCGGTTCCGCGAGCTGGCCGGGGAGTACCGCCAGGACGAGCTGGTCGTGAAGATCCGCGACAAGGAGCTGCGCACGCAGCTGTGGCGCGACACGCTGTCGGGCAACCGGATCCCGCGCGTCGCGCTGCCGCGGTACGCCGAGTCCGGTGAGCTGCTGTCGTTCCTGCGCCGCGAACACCTGCCGGGCTACTTCCCGTACACCGCGGGGGTCTTCCCGTTCAAGCGCGACGGCGAGGACCCGGCCCGGATGTTCGCCGGCGAGGGCGACGCGTTCCGCACCAACCGGCGCTTCAAGCTGCTTTCGGCCGACTCGGAGGCCAAGCGGCTCTCCACGGCGTTCGACTCGGTGACGCTCTACGGCCACGACCCCGACACGCGGCCCGACATCTACGGCAAGGTCGGCACGTCGGGCGTGTCCATCGCGACGCTCGAGGACATGAAGGTCCTCTACGACGGCTTCGACCTGACCGCGCCGAACACGTCGGTATCGATGACCATCAACGGCCCGGCGCCGACGATCCTCGCGTTCTTCCTCAACACGGCGATCGACCAGAAGCTGACGGCGTTCCGCGAGGAGCACGGCCGCGAGCCGTCCGACGCCGAAGCCGCCGAGCTGCGCGAATGGGTGCTGAAGAACGTCCGCGGCACGGTGCAGGCCGACATCCTCAAGGAGGACCAGGGCCAGAACACCTGCATCTTCTCCACCGAGTTCAGCCTCCGGATGATGGCCGACATCCAGGAGTGGTTCATCGAGCACGGTGTCCGCAACTTCTATTCGGTGTCGATCTCGGGCTACCACATCGCCGAGGCCGGGGCGAACCCGATCTCGCAGCTGGCGTTCACGCTGTCCAACGGCTTCACCTACGTCGAGTCCTACCTCGCGCGCGGGATGGACATCGACGACTTCGCGCCGAACCTCTCGTTCTTCTTCTCCAACGGCATGGACGCCGAGTACTCGGTGCTCGGCCGGGTGGCGCGGCGGATCTGGGCGGTCGCCATGCGCGAGCGGTACGGCGCGAACGAGCGGTCGCAGAAGCTCAAGTACCACGTGCAGACGTCCGGCCGGTCGCTGCACGCGCAGGAGATGAGCTTCAACGACATCCGCACCACGCTGCAGGCGCTCTGCGCGCTGTACGACAACGCGAACTCCTTGCACACCAACGCGTTCGACGAGGCGATCACGACACCGTCGGAGTCGTCGGTGCGCCGCGCGATGGCCATCCAGATGATCATCAACAAGGAGTGGGGCCTGTCGAAGAACGAGAACCCGCTGCAGGGTTCGTTCGTCATCGACGAGCTGACCGACCTGGTCGAGGAGGCCGTGCTGGCCGAGTTCGACCGCATTTCCGAGCGCGGCGGCGTGCTGGGCGCGATGGAGACGGGCTACCAGCGCGGCAAGATCCAGGACGAGTCGATCCTGTACGAGCGCAAGAAGCACGACGGTTCGCTGCCGATCATCGGCGTCAACACGTTCCGCAACCCGCACGAGGGCGAATCCGACGTCGAGGTCGAGCTCGCGCGGGCCACCGAGGACGAAAAGAAGTCCCAGCTGGACCGGCTGGCGGACTTCCAGCACCGCCACCACGAGGAGGCCCAGCAGGCGTTGAAGGCCCTGCGCGAAGCGGCCACCCGCGGCGGCAACCTGTTCGGCGTCCTGATGGACGCGGCGCGGGTGTGCTCGCTGGGCCAGATCACGGAGGCGTTCTTCGAGGTCGGCGGCCAGTACCGGCGCAACGTCTAGCGGTGCGGAGCGGGCGCCGCGGCCTGGCTCAAGCCGGGCTCAGCGTCACTCGCAGGTACGCCCGGTCGTCGAACGAGTTCGCGCCGGGGCGGAGTCCCTTGGTCTCCGGCGGAGCCAGCATGAGCGGGTCGCGCTCGAGCCGGACGGCCAGCGAACGCTCGCTTTCGGCCAGGTCGGGCGCCGGCTCGGGGTAGCCGTCGGTGGTCAGCACGACTTCGTGGACGGCGGCCGGGATGGGGATCACTTCGACGAAGCCGTCCGGGACGTCCTGCCCATCGACAGCGCCGTAGCCGTATCCGGGGACCGGCCGGTTGCGCAGGCCGGTGAGCGCGCGCAGCAGGTCCTGCACCGCGGCGCGTCCCGGGTCCTCGGCGAGGAGCGTTGCTTCCGGGACGCCGTCGGCGAGGTGGCGCCGCAGCACGAGAGCCCGGGCTTCCGCGACGACCCGTTCGCCGGTCGGCCGCGGCGGTACCGGGGTGCCGTCCAGCAGGACACGGCCTTCCCCGACGCGCCAGACCTCGCGCCGCGGCCGGTGCAGGACGCAGAACGTCACCGCCGAGCCCGCACCGGCGGTTGCCCCGGCTTCGGCCAGCAGCGACCGGACCAGCGCGGTGGTGCCGGCCGTGGCCGCGCGGGCGTCGGTGGCGGCCAGGTGCCCGGCGACCGCTTCGGCGAGCACCGCGCCGTCGGGACCCCGGTCCCACGGCTTGCCGGTCGCGCCGTCGGCAACGCCCAGCACGTGCTCACCGAGGATCAACCGGTCGGCGCAGGGCGCGGCGGAGGTCCGCGGAACCACCGCCGACTCGACGATCACGTGGCCGAACGTACCGCCTTCAGCTGCCAGACGGGGACGAGGACGCGGCCGTCGTCGTCGGTGCCGAGGCGGTCCAGCTCGGCCGGGTCCCGGCCCAGGATCGCCCGGACGCTCTGCCGCAGCTCTTCCGGCGTCATCGACGTCGTGTAGACGGCCGGTTCGAGGCGCTCGATCGTCCAGTCCTTCCCGACCGTCTCGCGCAGGTCGGCTTCGGTGATCAGGTACGGCGCCGGGAAGCCGTCGGGGATCTCCGGCGAAAAGGCGAAGAGGTGCAGCCGCGCGCCGGGGCGTGTCGCGCGGGTCAGCGCGGCCAGGTACTCGCGTCGCTCGTCCTCGCTCAGGCAGTGGTACAGCGCGCTGTCGAGAACCGTGTCGAAGCGGCCTTCGTAGCCTTCGAGCTTCGTCGCGTCGGCCACCGCGAAGGTGGCGCCCGGCGCGCGCGTGCGGGCCTGCTCGACGGCCGAGGGCGCGCCGTCCAGCCCGGTGACGCGCAGGCCGCGCGAGGCGAGGAAGGCCGAGTTGTCGCCGAGGCCGCAGCCGATGTCGAGCACCTCGCCGGTGAACTCGCCGGCGTCGGCCAGCGCGACGACCGCCGGCTGCGGCGCGCCGAGGTCCCACGGCATCTTCCGGCCCATCGGGGTGGTGCCGCGGTAGAGCTCTTCGAAGTCGACGTCCCGTACGTCCATCACTGCCCCCTTATTCAACATATGATGAGATGACTTCATCCTGCACCCGATGTCACCCCGGTGGTAGTCCTGGAGGCATGAAATTCGGGATCTCGACGTTCGTGACCGACGAGGGCATCCGGCCGGACGTGCTGGGCGCGGCGCTGGAAGAGCGCGGCTTCGACTCGCTGTGGCTGGCCGAGCACTCGCACATCCCGGTGAGCCGGGAATCGCCGTACCCGGGCGGCGGCGAGCTGCCGCGCGTGTACTACCGCACCCTCGACCCGTTCGTGGCGCTCACCGCCGCGGCCACCGCGACGTCGGAGCTGCTGCTCGGCACCGGGATCGCGCTGCTGATCCAGCGCGACCTCATCCACACGGCCAAGGAGGTCGCGTCGCTGGACCTGATCTCCGACGGCCGGGCGCTGTTCGGCGTCGGCGTCGGCTGGAACCGGGAGGAGATGCGCAACCACGGCACCGACCCGAAGACGCGCGGCGCGCTGATCGACGAGCAGCTGGCCGCGCTCAAGGAGATCTGGACGAAGGACGAGGCCGAGTTCCACGGCGAGCACATCGACCTGGACCCGATCTTCAGCTGGCCGAAGCCGGTGCAGAAGCCGCACGTCCCGATCTACATCGGCGGCGAGAGCGAAGCCGCCCTGAACCGCCTGGCCAAGTACGGCGACGGGTGGCTGCTCCGGGGCTACACGAAGTACCAGGAGGCGCAGCGCGTCCGCGGCTGGCTGGCGGACCAGGGCCGCGAAGACGTCCCGTTCGCGGTCTTCGGCGGCCCGACGACACCGAAGGTGATCGACGGCTTCCGCGAGGCCGGCGTCGAGCGGTACACGTTCCTGCTGGACACGCTGCCGGAAGCGGAGACGCTCAAGGCGCTCGACGAGCTGGCGAAGGTGGCCGCCGCGCACCGCTGACGCACGCGCCCGGCACCGGAAACTGTCGGTGCCGGGCGCTGGACGAGTGATGTGTAGGTCCGGTTGGTGAACGATCCTGTTCACCTCCGAGGCGCGATGGCTGCGGTTGCTCGGCTGTTCCCGTTCTGCCGCGGCAGAGAGGACACTTCTGCCGCGGCTTGGAAGAAAAAGCATGTCCTCGCCGGACGGGCAGGCTCTGGGATGACCGCACCTACCGCTGCCACCTCGCCTTCTGGAGGTGGGCCGCTGGGTGGTCATCCCGTCGCCTGGTTGAGGCCTATCACTTTGAGCCGGGCCCGCAAGCTTGCGCTGTCATCTCGTGTTGGTCTGTGGGTTGCGGGCCCGGCTCAAAGTGATTTGACGGCCTCAGGCGACGGGATGACCACCCAGCTCCGTGATCTGAGGCATCACCCGGGCGTGCTACTTGTCCAGCAGCAGGTGCACTGACAGCTCGAGGCGGTTGGCGACGTCGGCGGCCGAGGCGCGGCGGGTCACCCAGGCCACCAGGTTCGCCATCCAGACGTCCGCGACGACGTGGAAGATGTCGCGGTCCGCCTCGGTCGGTTCGGCGATGCCCATCGCCTTGGCGAACATGTTCTCCATCAGCCGCCCGACCTGCTCGACCTCGGCGGCGGCGGAGGTGTCGGCGAACATGAACGCGCGCACCATGGCCTCGGTCAGGTGGGGGTCGCGCTGCATCATGCGGGTGTTGCGGCCGAGCACGAACATCAGCCGCTCGGCGGGCGTGTCGCCCGGGATGGCCTGGCGTTCCAGCTTCTCCTGCGCGCGCTCGAACTCGCGGGCCAGCCCGGAGACGAGCAGGTGGATCTTCGAGGGGAAGTACCGGTACAGCGTGCCGAGGGCGACGTCGGCCTTCTCGGCGACGGCCCGCATCTGGACGGCGTCGTAGCCGCCCTTCGAGGCGAGCGCGAGGGTGGCGTCGATGATCCGGCGGCGGCGGTCGCGCTGGGCGGCCGAGCCGAGTTCGTCGGCCCCGATCGCGCTCAGGCCGTTGCCGCGGGCCTTGGTCTTGCCTGGCATCGGCGTTCCCCCGTCCTTCGGAACTTGTTCCAGTTCACGACGTAGATTACCTGGCCTGGCGAACCTCGCGACAATTGACCCACTGGCCGGAAAACTGTAACACGTTCTACACTCGCGAGTAGTGTCGCTCATCCGCGAGGAGGCCCCATGCCGGTCGCGCTCACCGAGGAACAGCTCGCGCTGGCCGAGGCGGTCCACGCCTGGTCCGCGGCGCACCACCCGAGAGAGGCCGTGCGCGCGGCGGAAACCGGGGCAGGCGCGGGAATTCCCGCGGGCTTCGCCGGGCTCGGCCTCTTCGGCGTCGCGCTGCCCGAAGCGGCGGGCGGGGCCGGCGGGAGCCTCGCCGACCTCGCCGCGGGCCTCGCCGCGGCGGCGGAAGAACTCGTTCCCGGGCCGGTGCTGGGCACCGCGCTCGCCGGCCTCCTGCTCGCCGACGTCCCCGACGCGAAGGAGCTCCTCCCGGCCCTCGCCGAGGGCGAAGCCACCGTCGCGGTGCTGCTCGAGGCCGTTTCTCTCGAAGACGGCGTCAGCGGGCCCGTGCCCGGGGCGCATCCGGATGCCTGGCTGCTGGTCCCGGTCGGCGGCGGCCACGTCCTGCTCGCGCCCGGCACCCCCGGCGTGACCGTCGAGCCGCTGGCCGCGTTCGACTTCTCGCGCCCGCTGGCGCGCATCCGCTTCTCGGGGGTTCGCGCCGACGTCCTCACCCTGCCGCCGGTCGAGGCGGCGGCCGCGACCCTGGCGGCGGCCGAGGCGGCAGGCGTGGCGCGGCGGTGCCTGACCGTCGCCGTCGAGTACGCCCGGGTCCGCGAGCAGTTCGGCAAGCCGATCGGGGCGTTCCAGGCGATCAAGCACCTGTGTGCCGAGATGCTCTGCCGCGCCGAAGCCGCCGAGGCGCTGGCCTGGGACGCCGCGTCCGGGCAGCACCCGCTTTCGGTGGCGAGCGCGGCCGTCGTCGCCCTGGACGCGGCCGTCGCCAACGCCAAGGACTGCGTCCAGGTCCTCGGCGGGATCGGCTTCACCTGGGAGCACGACGCGCACCTGTACCTGCGCCGGGCGGTGGCCCTGCGGCAGTGGCTCGGCGGGGCGTGGCGGCGGCGGGCGGCGTCGCTGGCGCTGTCAGGGACCGAACGCACGCTGGGCGTCGACGTCGGCGACGATCCCGCGCTGCGGGACGAGGTCGCCCGGATCGCCGCGCTGCCGCCCGGCGATCAGCGGGTGGCCCTGGCGGACGCGGGGTTGCTGACCCCGCACTGGCCGGCGCCCTACGGCCGGGGCGCCGACGCCGCGGAGCAGCTGCGGATCGACTCCGCGCTGGCCGCCGCCGGTGTCCGCCGTCCGGACCTGGTGATCGGCGCGTGGGCGGTGCCGACGATCCTCGAGCACGGCAGCGACGAGCAGCGGGAGCGCTTCGCCCGGCCCACCCTGCGCGGCGAGATCACCTGGTGCCAGCTGTTCAGCGAGCCCGGCGCCGGGTCCGACCTGGCGGCGCTGCGGACGGCGGCCCGGCGCGTCGACGGCGGCTGGCGGCTGTCCGGGCAGAAGGTGTGGACGTCGCTGGCCCGCGAAGCCGACTGGGGCATCTGCCTGGCCCGCACCGACCCGGACGCGCCCAAGCACAAGGGCATCACCTACTTCCTGGTCGACATGCGCGCCGCGGGGATCACGACGCGGCCGCTGCGCGAGATCACCGGCGACGCGGTGTTCAACGAGGTGTTCCTCGACGACGTGTTCGTGCCGGACGCCGACGTCGTCGGCCCGCCGGACGGCGGCTGGCGGCTGGCGCGCACGACGCTGGCCAACGAGCGGGTGGCCATCGGGAGCGGGTCGGCGGTCGGCGAGAGCGTGCAGGCGTTGGTGTCCACAATGGACGCGTCGGCGGTGGACGAGGTCGCGCTGGAGCGGCTCGGCTCGCTGGTGGCCGACGGCGTCGCGGGTTCGGTGCTGGACCTGCGCGCGGCCCTGCGCCGGCTGGAGGGCCAGGACCCGGGTGCGGAGTCGAGCGTCCGGAAGCTGCTCGGCGTGCAGCACCGGCAGGACGTGGCGGAGTTCGCGCTGGAGCTGGCCGGCTCGGGCGCACTGCTCGCCGGCGGCTCGCCGCAGCACGAATTCCTGCTCACCCGCTGCCTTTCCATCGCGGGCGGCACGACGCAGGTCCTGCGGTCCCTCACGGCCGAACGCCTGCTGGGCCTGCCCCGCGGCTGATGCCCCGCCGAGCACGCGTGATGCCCTCCCCGTCACGTGTGATGCCTTCCTGAACACGGGTGATGCCCGTCGTCGCCCGGGTGGGTTGCGTTGGGCAACGGTGCGAACGGACCGTTCGCGCCGCCGAGGGCAAAACTGTCGGGGTCGTGTTCTAGCGTTGCGGTCGTGGAGTTCGGAGCAGACACCCAGGCCACCTACCTCCCCGCGGATCCCCCGCGGGACGGGGTGCTGGCGCTGTGGGGCGAGGACGTGGCGGGCGGGACCACGATCGAGCTCGTGCTGCCCCGGGGAGCGAAGTTCGCGCGGACGAAGGTCGAGGCCGAGCTGGTCCCCCTGGAGCGGGCGCTGCCCCGGCTGCTGTCGGTGGGGGAGCAGGCGAGCCCGGCGGTCGCGGCGTGGTCGGCGGCGGTCAACGCCGGGGTGAACCTCGTCGCGCGGGGGCGGCTGAGGCCGGCCGCCTCACCGGGCGGCGCGGCGGCCTGGCGGATCGGCCCGCTCGACGCGGCCGACGAGGAACTGCTGCGGGGGCTGGCCGGCGCCCTGCCGCCGGAGGCGTACGCGCTGCCGCTGACGGGGCTGAAACGCATCCGCCTCCATTCGCCGGACTCGCTGGTCCGCGCGCTCTGGGACGCGACGGCCGACCTGCTGGTGCGCAGCCCGGCGGCCCCCGTCGGCGCGGGCGACCCGGCGTTCGCGGCGCGCGAACCGGCCCTGCTCGGCCCGGACGGCGCGGCCTGGCTGGCGGAGCTGGAGGCCCGCGAGCCGCGCGGGGTCCAGGTGCTGTTGCGGGTCGAGGGCCGCGAAGACGACTCGTTCGCCGGGGTGCTGGCGGTGCGCAGCATGGCCGAGCCGAGCCTGGTGGTGGAGGCGGCCACGCTGTGGGACGCCCCGGACGCGGTGCTGAACCGCCTCGGCGACCAGGTCGAGACGCAGCTGCTGCTCGGGCTGCGTCGCGGCGCACGGGCGTGGGCGCCACTGGGCCGGGTGCTGACCCAGGCGTCACCGGCTTCGCTGGCGTTGTCCGACGACGAGGTGGTCGACCTGCTCATCGACGGCGCCCGCGACCTCGGCGGCGCCGGCATCGAGGTGCTGTGGTCGAAGGGGCTGTTCGCGGGCGAGGTGAAGGCCCGGGCGAGCGCGACCCAGGCGCCGGCGAGCGTCACGGATGCGGAGTTCGCCCTGCGTTCGCTGCTGGAGTTCCGCTGGCAGCTCAGCCTGGGTGGCGAGCAGCTGACCGAGGCCGAGGTGGCGGCGCTGGCGGAGGCCAAGAGGCCGCTGGTCCGCCTGCGCGGGCAGTGGGTCCGGGTGGACCCGCAGCTGCTGGCCAGGGTCCGGGGCCGCACCCGCAAACTCGAGGCGGGCGAGGCGCTGGCGGCGGCGTTGACGGGCGAGCTGGAGCTCGACGGCGAGCGGGTGGAGTTCGCGGCGCCGCCGGTGCTCGGTGGGCTGGTGTCGCGCATCCGCGACCGCGCGGACGCCTTGGTGGCGCCACCGCCGGGCCTGCACGCGACGCTGCGGCCGTACCAGCAGGCGGGGCTGTCCTGGCTGGCGACGATGACGGGGCTGGGACTGGGTGCGTGCCTGGCCGACGACATGGGGCTGGGCAAGACGATCCAGCTGATCGCCCTCCACCTGCACCGGCGGGAGCTGGCCCGGGTGGGGGAGCTGAGGCCGGGCTTGGCACAGTCCGGCGGGGTGGCCGCACCGGCGGCGGAGTCTGGCGGGGTGGCCGGGTCGGCGGGTGGGCTGCCGGAGTCTGGTTCGGCGCAGTCCGGCAAGGGGCAGCGTGGCGAGGCCGCCCGCTCGATGGTCGAGCTGCAGCCCGGTGCGAAGGAGCCCGGCGGAGCCGCCCGCTCGGCGGCCGCGCAGCCGGGCTCCGAGCCTTCCCCGGCGGGGCAGGAGCCGGTGCTCGCCGAACTCCCGTCGGCCGGTGCCGAACCCGAGCGTGCCGGTGGTGGGCCGACCCTCGTCCTCTGTCCCACCTCCCTGCTCGGCAACTGGGAGCGCGAGTTCGCCCGCTTCGCCCCCGAGATCCCCGTCCGGCGGTTCCACGGCGGCGGCCGCCACCTCGACGACCTCGCCCCCGACGAGGTCGTCCTCGCCACCTACGGTGTCCTCCGCCGTGATCGCGAAACGCTGTCCGAAGTGGACTGGGGGCTCGTCGCCGCCGATGAGGCGCAGCACGTCAAGAATCCGCTCTCCGCCACCGCCAAGGAGCTGCGCAAGGTTCCCGCGCGGGCCAAGGTCGCGCTCACCGGCACCCCGGTCGAGAACCGGCTCACCGAGCTGTGGTCCATTGTGGACTGGACCACCCCCGGTCTGCTCGGCCCGCTCGACCGCTTCCGCCGCACCGTCGCGCGCCCGATCGAGCGCGATCGCGACAAGGCGGTCACCGAACGGCTGGCCACCACCGTCCGGCCGTTCCTGCTGCGGCGGCGCAAGA
The DNA here is from genome assembly GCF_053601335.1 of Amycolatopsis sp. NPDC004747. Lineage (NCBI taxonomy): Bacteria > Bacillati > Actinomycetota > Actinomycetes > Pseudonocardiales > Pseudonocardiaceae > Amycolatopsis > Amycolatopsis sp. NPDC004747. The sequence continues at coordinate 34,304 of NZ_JBSGBQ010000019.1, forward strand.
CCGACCCGGACATCGCCCCGGAACTGCCGCCCAAGACCGAGACCGACCGGTTCGTCCCGCTCACCGCCGAGCAGACCACGCTCTACGAAGCCGTGGTGCGGGAGAACCTCGCCGAAATCCGGGAAAAGCAGGGCGTCGAACGGCGTGGGCAGGTGCTGCGGCTGCTCACCGAGCTCAAGCAGATCTGCAACCACCCCGCGCAGTTCCTCAAGGAACCGCACGGCGCGCTCACCGGCCGCTCCGGCAAGCTCGCGGCGTTCGAAGAACTCGTGGACGTGATCCTCGACGAGGGCGAGAGCGTCCTGGTCTTCAGCCAGTACGTCCAGCTCTGCCGCCTGCTCGAACGCCGCCTGAAGGACCGCGGCCTGCCCACCGAACTGCTCTCCGGCGACAGCTCCCCGGCGAACCGGCAGGACATGGTCGACCGGTTCCAGGCCGGCGAGATCCCGGTGTTCCTGCTCTCGCTCAAGGCCGGTGGCGTCGGGCTCAACCTGACCCGCGCCACCCACGTGATCCACTACGACCGCTGGTGGAACCCGGCGGTCGAAGACCAGGCCACCGACCGCGCCTACCGGATCGGCCAGGACAGGCCGGTCCAGGTGCACCGGCTGATCGCCGAAGGCACCCTCGAAGAGCGGATCGCGCAGGTCCTCGAAAAGAAGCGGGGCCTCGCCGAGTCGATCGTCGGGGCGGGCGAGGACTGGATCACCGAGCTGTCCGACGACGAGCTCGCCGACCTGGTCCGGCTCGGGGGCGGGTGATGCCACCGAGGCGGAACTTCGGCACGACGTGGTGGGGCCGCGCCTGGGTCGAGGCGCTGGAGCGGCGCGCGAAGCTCGACCCGAACCGGCTGCCCCGCGGGCGGACGTACGCGCGCAAGGGCACCGTCAGCGAGCTGCACTTCGGCGCCGGCGGGATGACGGCGCGGGTGCTCGGCAGCCGGCCCGAGCCGTACAAGGTCACGATCACCATGCGCACCTTCACCGAAGGCGAGTGGGACACCCTGCTCGGCGTGGTCGGCACCCAGCTCGGCCACGCGGCGGCGCTGCTCGACGGCGAGCTGCCCGGCGCGCTCACCGAGCAGGCGCGCGAGGCCGGCGTCGACCTGCTCCCGGGCCCCGGCGACCTGCGGCCGCGGTGTTCGTGCCCGGACTCGGCGAACCCGTGCAAGCACGTCGCCGCGGTGTACTACCTGGTCGCCGACGAGGTGGACCGCGACCCGTTCACGCTCTTCCTCCTGCGCGGCCGTCCGCGGGCGGACGTGCTGGCCGAACTCCGCGCCCGCCGGTCGCCGGCCCGCGGCGAGAAACCGAAGCTCCCGAAGCCCGCCGACGAGGGCCTCACCCCCCGCGCCGCCTACGCCCGGCGGCCGGGCGCGATCCCCGCTCTGCCGCCACCACCCCGCGTCCCCGGGCCACCGGCGGTTCTGGACCTCGACCCGCCCCCGGCCACGGGCTGGACGGCGGCGGCGCTGGCCAGCCTCGCGGCCGACGCGGCCGCCCTGGCCCGCGACCTCCTGACCGGCGGACCGCCGCCGGCGGAGCTGACGTTCGAAGAAGACCTCGCCCGCCGCGCGGCCGGCCGCACGAGCGCGGAGATCACCACCCTGGCCGCAGCGGCGGAGGTGTCTCCGAAAGACCTGACCCGCTGGGCCGACGCCTGGCGCGAAGCCGGCCGCGGCGGCTTGGCCGCGCTGCGGGAACCCTGGCAGCCGGGACCGGGTCCGCTTGCCGGAGCACAGGAGGTCCTGGCCGAGGCGGGAATCCCCGGCACAGCCAAGATCTGGCGCAACCGCTTGACCCAGGGACAGCTGCAACTGCGCTACGGCCGTGACGCCCGCTGGTACCGCTTCGTCCGAGAGGGGACGGAGTGGCGTCTCGACGGCCCGCCGTCGGCAAGCCCCGTGGACCTCGTCTACTGACTGGGTGAACGCCACTGGTTCTGGCGCGCTTCGCTCGCGACCACGCCTGAAGTGCAATTACTGCAACAACTTGGAAGCCACCCCGATGATTGCACCGATCAGCCCGACCGAGCCGATCAGGAGGGGATGGCCGGGAATATCGCGCAAGCGACTCCGGGATGAGCGACTCACGTCGAATTCCGGGGCCTTACCGAAGGGAATCTGGGGAACTTCGGGAGGGCGATACGGCTCGGCGCTCACGCACTGGCGAACGATCGCTGCGAGAACTTCCAGTGCATATTGTCGTCGAGCTGGATCCTCCAGGTCGTGGGAGATCCAAGTGAGCTTCTTGCCGATGCCTTCGGCCATGGCGCAATTCTTGACCGATTTGTGCCCGTTCAGATAGGCTAGCTGCCGGAGTAACTCCACGGCATCCGAGTCCAGCCTGTTGCGCGTGCGCAATCGAACAGTCCGCCCGAACTCGATGCGACTCAACGGCGTGGCATCTTGCTGTGGGTGGCCGGCTCGTGGGGGACCCCAGTGTCGAAGGAGCCACCTCTGCCCCACGATGGCGACTCTATGCTTGCGATCGAACCGCGTGAGCCACTCCACCGATTGATCAATTGCCACGATCATGATTGCGCATAGATGGACCCGTCGCACGATGGCATACGGCACGAATCTCGATCGTGTGGCTCGAATGTATAGTCGCAGGATCGCGTAGGTCAAAGAGAATGCCAGAAATGGAATCAGTAGCGCAATTAAATACTCGACCGGCTCCGGCCAGGATGAGAGTGGACCGGTAAGGGTGACGAAGCCTGCCACGATGGCGGCCATCTGAATGGTCGTCAGTGCTCAGGCAACAATCGATTGCTGCACTTCGCGAATCGCCACACGCAGCGACGCTTCTTCGTGTTGGGCAGTCGTCAAAAGTGGGGTGAGCTCGGAAAATTCCTGGATGATCTGCTGTCTTGCGTGCAACCTGCGGGCAAGCCTGCGGCCGAGCGGATCGCGGAGCAGATGTCGTCGAATGGCGTCTCCGGCGAGCGAGTCGGGTTGCCCGGATACGGTAGTGTTGCCGTCCACGACCTGAACGTACTGCAGCGCCACGGCCGACCAACGCCATATCGGGGCATTTGCGCCTACCGGTGCTCGGCTTTCCAGGCGTTGTACGTGAAGTCCAAGAACCGGGCCACGCCGCGGACCACGTGCGCCGACCGCACCGACGTGAACACGTCGAACGCGTGCTGTGCCCCCGCGAGCTCCGCGTACGCCACCGGCTGCTGCGACTTCTCCCGCAGCCGGGCGACGAACTCCCGGGCCTCCCGGACCGGGACCAGCGAATCGTCGCGGCCGTGGATCACGAAGAACGGCGGGGCGTCCGACGTGATCCGGTCCAGCGGTGATGCCGCGATGTAGTCGTCCAAATGGGACACCGGGTCGCGGTCCGGGGCGAACACGCGGCGGGCGATCAGGCTCTCCAGGCGGTACTTGCTCGCCGGGGCGCCCGAAGTCGCCGCGAAGTCGTACACCCCGTAGTGGGGGACGCACGCCTGGACGCTCGTGTCCGTGTCCTCGAAGCCCGGCTGCAACGCCGGGTCGTTCTGGGACAGCGCCAGCAACGCCGACAGGTGGCCGCCCGCCGAGCCGCCCGTCACCGCCACGAAGCGCGGGTCGCCGCCGTACGAAGCGATCGACGAGCGGATCCACGCCAGGGCCTGCTTCGCCGCGACGATGTGCGCCGGCCAGCGGTGCGTCGGCGAGAGCGGGTAGTTGATCGCGACGCACACCCAGCCGCGGCGGGCCAGGTAGCGCATCAGCGGACGGCCCTGCTCCTCCTTGTTGCCGATCACCCACGCGCCGCCGTGCACCTGCAGCAGCACGGGGGCACCCGAAACCGGGGAAGACGGCCGGTACACGTCCAGCAGGAACCTCTTGCCGCCCGGGGCGTAGGCGATGTTGCGGTCGACCCGCACGTCCGGGGCGCCCATCCGGAACGGCAGCGCCAGCTCGCCCCACGGCAGGCCCAGATCCGAGCGGCCCAGCTCCGACGCGTAGTCCTCACCCAGCGCCGACGTCAGCGCCTTCTCGATCTCCTCGCGAGCGCCGTGGCCGGTGCGGACCAGCGTGGCCAGCCCCGCGGCCGACGCCGCCGCCATGGCGAGGCCCACCTTCGTCGAGCGGTCGCCGACGCCGTGGCGGGCCACGTGCCACGCGGTGTCCGCCGCCGTCAGGGCCAGGAACTGGGGCGCCAGCTCGCCGGTCAGCCACCCGGCGAAGAACACCGGGATCGTCGTGGACCGGGCCCGCAGCGGGCGGAGGGCGTTGGCGGTGAGACCGAGCTGGACCGCGCGACGGATCAGGAAATTCGGCTGCACCACCGCGATGATACCGGCGAGTAGGGTGACGCGCCGCTCACCGGACGTGGCCTACCCTGGCGTCATGCAGAGACTGAGCGGCCTCGACGCGAGCTTCCTCTACCTGGAGACGTCGTCGCAGGTCCTGCACGTCTGCGGGCTGCTGGTCCTCGACGGCTCGACCGTCCCCGGCGGCTACACCTTCGCGAAGCTGCAGGAAAAGCTCGACGAGCGCGTCCGGCTGATCCCGGCGTTCCGTCGCAAACTGCACAATCCGCTCTGGAACCTCAGCCATCCCGTGTGGATCGAGGACGAGGACTTCGACCTCGACCACCACGTGCACCGCATCGGCGTGCCCGCCCCCGGCGACCGCGTCGAGCTGGCCGAGCTCTGTGCCCACATCGCCGGGCAGCAGCTCGACCGCGCGCACCCGCTGTGGCAGCTGTACGTCATCGAAGGCCTGGCCGACGGGAAGCTCGCCGTGCTGCTCAAGATGCACCACGCGAGCGTCGACGGCGTGAGCGGCGCCAGCCTGATCACCTACCTGGCCGGGCTCGAACCCGACGGGCCGATGCCGGAGATCGAGGAGCCACGCAACGCCGGCACACCTTCGCCGCTGGACCTGATCCGCTCCGGCGTCGAGAGCGTCGTGAAGCGGCCCGCCGAGGTCGCGCGGCTGCTGCCCGACCTGCTCGGGCTGATGCCGCGCTGGGTCGGCCGGGCGTTGCGCGGCAAGGGGATGCCGGTCCCGTTCACCGCGCCGCGGACCTCGCTCAACGGCACGATCACCGGGCACCGCAGCGTCGCCTTCGCCCAGCTCGACCTGGCCGACGTCAAGGAGGTCAAGAACGCTTTCGGCGTCACGGTGAACGACGTCGTGCTCGCGCTCGTCGCCGGCGCGCTGCGGCAGTTCCTCGCCGCCCGTGGCGAGCTGCCGGACGATCCGCTGGTGGCGACCGTCCCCGTTTCGGTGCACGACCGCACCGAACGCGAGCACGGCAGCAACAAGGTTTCGGCGTTCTTCGCCTCCCTGCCGACGCACCTGCCCGACCCGGCCGCCCGGGTGTTCTTCCTCGCCGAGGCCAACCGGCGCTCGAAGGACCACCACCACGAAATCGACGCCGACATGCTGCAGGACTGGGCGCAGTTCTCGGCCGCGACGGCGTTCGGGCTCGCCGTGCGCGCGTATTCGGCGCTGCGCCTGGCCGAAAAGCACCCGGTGGTGCACAACCTGGTCGTCTCGAACGTGCCCGGCCCGCCGATGCCGCTGTACTTCCTCGGCGCGCGGATCACCGGCTTCTACCCGCTCGGCCCGGTCTTCCACGGCGCCGGGCTGAACGTCACGGTGCTGTCCAACGCGGGGAAGGTGCACGTCGGCCTGCTCGGCGCGCGGGAGCTGGTCAAGGACCTGTGGCCGCTCGCCGACGCGCTCCCGGACGCCCTGGCCGAGCTGGTCAAGGCCGCGGGCTGAGCACCACCACCGGGATCTCCCGGTCGGTCCACGCCTGGTACTTCGCGAAGTCCGCGTAGAGCTCGACGAGCCGCGGCCACAGCTGCGCGCGTTCGGCGCCCTCGGCGACCCGCGCCGTGACCGGAACCCCGCGCCTGCCCTTGAGGTGCACCCGGGTTTCCGGGTGCACCAGCAGGTTGAAGTACCACTGCGGGTGCCGCGGCAGCCCGCCCTGCGAGCCGACGACGACGACGTCTTCGCCGGAGCGCAGGTACAGCAGCGGGGTGGTGAACAGCCGCCCGGACCGGCGGCCGCGGTGTTCCAGCAGCAGCGTCGGCACGGGTTTGCGGAACCCGGCCCCGACCCGCCACTTGCCGCCGACGCGGCCGCCGGTCAGCCGGAAGACCGCCACCTGCGCCTTTGCCAGGTACTTCATGGCCTTCGCGGTGACCGGCGAGTCGAGGCCGTCGGGCCTGGCGTCCGGCAGGCTGAAGCGTCCCATCATGGAGTCCTTCCTCGGAGGGAGCCGACCGCGGCGAGCAGGGCGGGCACCCAGCGGTCGGCGGCCAGCACGCAGGCGGCGTGCCCGGCCGCGACCTCGTAGGTGGCCGCGCCGGGGATCCGGCGGGCCAGCGACCGCTGGTGGGCGGGCGCGATGAACCGGTCCCGTGTGGTCACCACGACCGCGGCCGGCTGCCGCAGCGTGTGCAGCCACGGCCTCGAGTCGAACCGCCCGATCTCGTCGACGGCGACCGCGATCTCCCACGGCCGGGTCGACCGGAACTCCCGCAGTCCCCACCGGTGGTCGGCGACGCGTTCGCGGGGGAGCGCGGCGGGCAGGACCGGCGGCGGCACGTGCTCGCGCAGCCGCCGCAGCGTCCGGCCGAAGACTTCGAGGGCGACGCGCTGCCGGACCCCGCGGCCGAAGTGGCCGGCGGTCGAGCACAGCACCAGCCCGGTAACACGTTCTGGTTCCGCGCGGGCCGCCAGCTGCGCCACCAGCCCGCCCATCGAGTAGCCGGCGATCGCGAACCGGCCGACGCCCAGCGCGTCCGCGACCGCGGTGACGTCTTCCGCGCAATCGGCGAGCCGGAACTCCGGCGAGCGGATGCCCCGGCCGTGCCAGCGCTGGTCGAACACGACGACGCGGTGCTGCCGCGCCAGCCGCGCGAGGGCCGGATACCAGGTCAGCAGGCCGGTGCAGGCCACCGAATGCAGCAGGACGATGGCCGGCGCGTCCCGGGGGCCGACGTCGGTGACCACGGTCCGGCCGCGGCCCGGCAGCTCCACGGGGACCGGCTCGGGCACGCCCGCGGTCGGCGGCACGGTGATCCGCCGCCGTCTCCCCGCCATCGCGCCACCCCCGGGGGTTGCCGTGCCCGCCCTTTCCGGTTAAGACTAGAACAGGTTTCAATATTGCGCCCGATCCGGAGGACAGGCGTGGACTTCGCCCTTGACGAAACGCAGACCGAGATCGCCGGCCTCGCCGCGAAGGTGCTCGGGTCGCCGGACGACCCCTGGCGCGCCCTGGCGGCGTCCGGCCTCCTCGCCTTGGCGCTGCCCCCCGAGCTGGAGGGCGACGGCCTCGGCGTCGCCGAGGTCGCCCAGGTCCTGACCGAGGTCGGCCGGGCCGCCGCGCCGGTGCCCGCCTACGCCGCGCTCGCCCTCGGCGTCCTGCCGATCGAGTCGCTCGGCACCCCCGCCCAGCGCGCGGAACTGCTGCCGCCCGTGGCGGCCGGGGACGCGCTGCTCACCGCGGCCCTGCACGAGCCGTCCGCGCCACTGGCCGCCGAGCCGGCCGTGACCGCGCGACCCGCTGACGGGAAATGGCTGATCAGCGGCGTGAAGACCGCTGTCCCGTACGCCGCCGAAGCGACCCGGATCCTGACGCCGGTGAGCACCGCGCACGGCAGCGCCGTCTACCTCGTCGACCCGCAGGCCGAGGGCGTCACGCTCGTCCCGACCCCCACTTCCGCCGGGACGCCGGAGTTCACCGTCCGGCTCGACGACGTCGCGGTCGAGGAAACGGACCTCCTGTTCGACCGCGGCGCGGTCGCGGCGCTGCACCGGTTCGCGCTGGCCGGTGCCCTCGCCCTCGGCGACGGCCTGCTGGCCGGAGCGCTCGCGCTGACCGTGAAGCACGTCGGCGAGCGGACCCAGTTCGGCCGGCCCCTGTCGGCCTTCCAGGCCGTGGCGGGTCAGATCGCCGACGTCTACGTGGCCGCGCGGACCGTCCACCTCGCCGCGACGTCCGCGGTGTGGCGGCTGGCCGCGGGGCTCGACGCCGACGCCGAGCTGGACGTCGCCGCCTACTGGTTCACCGCGCAGGCCCCGCAGGCGCTGGCGACCTGCCACCACCTGCACGGCGGCGTCGGCGTCGACGAAACCTATCCGCTGCACCGGTATTCGTCGGCGGTCAAGGACCTGGGCCGGACGCTCGGCGGGGCCGCGCACCGGCTCGGCCGGCTCGGCGAACGAGTGGCGGGGTGAGCCGGATGCACGTCGAACTGACCACCGCGCAACGGCAGCTGCGTGCCGAGCTGCGCGAGTACTTCGCCGGGCTGGTCAGCCCCGAGGAGCGCCGGGCGATGCGGCGCGAGCGGCACGGGCCGGTGTTCCGCGAGATCGTCCGCCGGATGGGCCGCGACGGACGGCTCGGCGTCGGCTGGCCGGTCGAATACGGCGGCCAGGGCTTCGGCGGGATCGAACAGCACCTGTTCGTCGACGAGGCCGCCCGCGCCGACGTCCAGCTGCCGTCGGTCACGCTGCAGACGGTCGGGCCGACCCTGCAGCAGTTCGGCACCGAGGAGCAGAAAGCCTTCTTCCTGCCGAAGATCCTCGCCGGGGAGATCCACTTCGCGATCGGCTACAGCGAACCGGAAGCGGGCACCGACCTCGCGTCCCTGCGGACGACGGCGGTGCGCGACGGCGACGAGTACGTCGTCAACGGCCAGAAGATCTTCACCACCGGCGGCCACGACGCCGACTACGTCTGGCTCGCCGTGCGCACCGCGCCGGACGCGCCCAAGCACAAGGGCATCTCGATCCTCATCGTCGACACGAGCGACCCCGGCTACTCGTGGACACCGATCATCACCTGCGACGGCGCCCACCACGTCAACGCGACCTACTACTCGGACGTCCGGGTGCCGGCGAACCGCCTGGTGGGCGAAGAAAACGCCGGTTGGCGGCTGATCACGACGCAGCTGAACCACGAGCGCGTGATGCTCGGGCCGGCCGGGCGGATCGGCGGCCTGTACGACCGCGTCCGCGCCTGGGCGGCCGCGCACGGCCTGCTCGACCTCGCCGACGTGCGGGCCGTGCTGGCCGAGGCGCTGGCCGTCACCCGGGTCAACGAGCTGCTGAACTGGCAGGTCGCGGTGTCCTCGGCGAGCGCGCCGGTGGGCGTGGCCGACGCGTCGGCGACCAAGGTGTTCAGCTCCGAGGCCATCCAGCGGATCGGCCGGAACCTGGAGGAGGTCGTCGGCCGCCACGGCGACCTGGCCGATCCGGACACCGCCGAGCTGGCCGAATGGCTGGACCTCACCGCGAAGCGCAACATCGTGCTGACCTTCGGCGGGGGCGTCAGCGAAATCCAACGGGAGCTGATCGCCTCGATCGGCCTGGGTCTGCCGAGGGTGCCACGATGAACGTCCGGGAAGCCGCCGACGCCATCGCCGCGAAGGGCGAATCCGCGCCGAGCCTGGCGCGGGATCCGGTCAACCAGGCGATGGTGCACAACTGGGTCGAGGCGATCGGGGACGCCAACCCGGTCTACACCGATCCGGAGTTCGCCGCCGGGAGTGTCCACAAGGGACTGGTCGCGCCGCCGGCGATGGCCCAGGTGTGGACGATGAAGGGCCTGCACGGTGCGCGGGCCGACGACGACCCGCTCGGCGCGATGATGGCGGTGCTCGACGAGGCCGGGTTCACCTCCGTGGTGGCCACGAACTCGGAGCAGACCTACCACCGCTACCTCCGGCCGGGCGAGCAGGTCGCGGCGACGACCCGGCTGGACGGCGTCGTCGGGCCGAAGAAGACCGCCTTGGGCGAAGGCTGGTTCGTGACGACGCGGACGACCTGGTACGTCGGCGACGAGGCCGTCGCGGAGATGATGTTCCGGGTGCTCAAGTTCCGTCCGCCCGCCCCGAAGCCGCCGCCGGCACCGGTGCTGCGGCCGGTGGTCAGCCGGGACACGGAGTTCTTCTGGGACGGCCTGCGCGAGGGCGAGCTGCGGATCCAGCGCTGGGGCGAAACACTGCGGCACCCGCCTGGGCCGATGCCGCCCGACGGCTCGCTGGACACCAAGCCCGACTACGTCGTCGCGAGCGGCCGGGGAACCGTGTATTCCTACGTCGTGCACCACCACCCGGCGGTGCCGGGCAAGCAGCTGCCGTTCGTGGTGGCCCTGGTGGAACTGGAGGAGGGCGTGCGCGTGATGGCCGAGCTGCTGGACGCCGCGCCGGAGGAAGTCCACATCGGACTGCCGGTGGTGGCGGCGTTCGTCCGCGTGGACGACGACCTGACCCTGCCCGCGTGGAAGGTGGCCCGATGACCGTCGCCGAAGGGACCGAGCTGCCGCCGCTGACGATCGAGGCGACGCCGACGTTCGTGGTCAGCACCGCGCTGGCCACCCGCGACTTCCAGGACGTCCACCACGACCGGGATTCGGCGGTGGCCCGCGGCTCGAAGGACATCTTCCTCAACATCCTCACCGACACCGGCCTGGTCCAGCGGTTCGTCTCGGAGTGGGCCGGGCCGGAAGCGCTGATCCGGTCGATCAAGATCCGGCTGGGCGTGCCCTGCTACGCCTACGACACGCTGACGTTCACCGGCCGGGTGGTTTCGGCTTCGGGACGTGACGTCGTCGTCTCGGTGTCCGGTGTGGACAGTCTCGGGGAGCACGTCGCCGGGACGGTGGAGGTGACCCTGCCGTGACGCTCTCGGGCAAGGCGGCGATCGCCGGGATCGGCGCGACGGAGTTCTCGAAGGACTCCGGGCGCAGCGAACTGCGGCTGGCCGCCGAATGCATCTCCCACGCGCTGGCCGACGCCGGGCTGACGCCGTCCGATGTGGATGGACTGGTGTCGTTCACCATGGACGGCAACGCGGAGATCGCGGTGGCGCGCGAGCTGGGGATCCCGGAACTGAAGTTCTTCAGCCGCATCCACTACGGCGGCGGGGCCGCGGCGGCGACCGTGCAGCAGGCCGCGATGGCGGTGGCGACCGGCGTCGCGGACGTCGTCGTCGCGTACCGGGCGTTCAACGAGCGGTCCGGGCACCGCTTCGGCCAGGTGTCGTCCGCGGCGGCCGGGCAGGTGAACTCCTCGGGCGTGGACAACGCGTTCCACTACCCGATGGGCATCGCGACCCCGGCGGCGACGGTGGCCATGGTCGCGCGGCGTTACCTGCACGACTACGGCGCGACGAGCGAAGACTTCGGGCGGGTCGCGGTGATCGACCGCAAGCACGCGGCGACCAACCCGAACGCGTGGTTCCACGGGCGGCCCATCACCCTCGAGGAGCACCAGGCGTCGCGCTGGGTGGCCGAGCCGCTGCACCTGCTCGACTGCTGCCAGGAGAGCGACGGCGGCGTCGCGCTGGTCGTGACGAGCGTTTCGCGGGCACGTGATCTGGCGCGGCCGCCGGCGGTGATCGCGGCGGCGGCGCAGGGGAGCGGGCCGGACCAGTACGTGATGACCAGCTACTACCGCGACGACCTGGCCGCGCTGCCGGAGATGGGGGTCGTGGGACGGCAGCTGTGGGGCCAGTCGGGGCTTGCCCCGTCCGATGTGGACGTCGCGGTGCTGTACGACCACTTCACGCCGTACGTGCTGATGCAGCTGGAGGAGCTGGGTTTCTGCGGCCGCGGGGAGGCGAAGGACTTCATCGCCGACGGGGCGCTGGAGCTCGACGGCGCGTTGCCGCTCAACCCGCACGGCGGCCAGCTCGGCGAGGCGTACATCCACGGTATGAACGGCATCGCGGAGGGCGTCCGGCAGCTCCGCGGGACGGCGGCCAACCAGGTCGCGGGCGCTTCGCGGGTGCTGGTCACGGCGGGGACGGGCGTGCCGACCAGCGGACTGGTCCTGACGGGTGACTGAGGCGTCACCTCATTGATGGCTGGTGCCCGGCCGTCGTGGGTGTCACGGTGGAGACACGAACCACGACGGAGAGTGAGACCGATGGCCGGCTGGGTGCTCACGGCAGTGTTCGCGGCGCTGGTGCTGCCGTGCGTGCTGCGCCTGGTCCGCCTGGATTACGCGCGGCTCGGGCGCGGCGTCCGCCACGGCGACCTGGCGGAGCTGCTGCTGGTGGTGGCGATGGTGGCGATGTTCTCCCCGGTCGGCGGCCCGATCCCGGCGGCGGGCTGGCAGGCGGTGCTGCTCCTGACGACGGGCTGGTTCGCGGTGGCCTGGTGGCGCAACCGCACCTGCGCCCACCACGCCTTGTCGGCGGCGGCGATGCTGTACATGGTGACGGCCATGCCCCACGCCGGCGACCACGGGCCGTGGCTGACGATGCCGGCGATGGACGCGCGGCTGGCGTTGCCGCTGGTGGCGGTGGTCGCGGCGGGGTACTTCGTGGTCGACGCGGCTTGGTCGGGGGTGCTGGTGGTGCGGGGCTCGGTGGCTGCGGGTTCGGGTGGCGCCGGTTCGGCTGCGGTTCGCTCTGGCCCGGGCTCGGTGGCGGCGGCCGCGGTTGGCTCCGGCTCGGCTGCGGTTCGCTGTGGCCCGGGCTCGGTGGCGGCGGGTTCGGGTGGGGCCGGCTCG